>JBHWRK010000116.1:0-10407 GCA_043426715.1 Trueperella sp.
CCGTGGCGATTTCCTTTGCATCATTTGAGACCTCAATCGTCTTCCACGCGCCCACAAGCCCGCCGATCATGAAAAGCACCATTAAGAAGTAGACCGGCGCGACGAGCGCGAACTCGGTGGTGACCATGCCGGGCTCTGGCCGTCCGTTCGTTAGAAATCGTTGGTACATGTTGTCTCCTTTGGGTACTCAAAGATTTGGGAAGGCGGGTGTGGATGTGGGCCCGGCGTGGGATGCCGCCGGGCCCTCCGCGACTCAGACGGGCAATCCGAGCCACGGCGTATTTCAACCGAATTTGAAGATCGTCTTGAAGATCGCCGCGAGACCCTCGCGGAACCACTCCTGTTGCGCGAGCCAGACGAGAATGCCGGCGATCGACGTCGTCGCCACCGTTCCGACGGCATATTCCGCCGAAACCATTCCTGACTCCACCTGCGGTGTGGTGAGTACACGCTTGATCATGATGTCCTTCTCTCTCTCCGCCTTGTGGCGGGGTATCCGGCTGTGGCCGGGTGTCACCCTGCGTGACGTTTCCAGTGTGCGGGATGTGAAAATTCTGTGAATTGGCGAAGTCGCGAAAAGTGAATAGTTCCCCCTTGGTCTCAACTGTGGAGAAACTTCGAGCCGGTCAAGCAAATTTTTGTCTCTGCCTAAAACAGCCTCTCCGCCGCTCCGGCCACCACCGGCACCACGCCGATGAGAATGAAGGCAGGCAGGAAACACAGCCCAAGAGGCAGCACGAGTCGTGCACCGAGCCGTTCGGCTGCCTCCTTCGCGTTGCGCTGGCGTTGGAGCCGCAAGGTATGGGCGGAGCGTTCGATGAGGGGAACGGGAGCAGCGCCGTCGGTCCAGGCGGCGCGGAGGCAGTCGCACAAGCGGGTTCCCGTCGCGCCCTCCCATGCCTCGTCCCAGCCCGCACCCATGAGCAGTAGCCGAGCAACGGTTGTACGTTCTTGACCGCCGGTTGCGATGTCCAGAGCTGCGAGTGTGCCAGGAATAGATAGGCCAGAATTCAACGCGGCGGCTGCGAGGTCGAGCACCACCGCGTTATCTACAGGCACAGGGTGTTTGGCGGGACGCAACTGACCAGGACCCGGAGTTGACCACACCCACGCCAAGACGGCTAGAACGAGCACCATTCCATAGGCGCTCATGGCTTTCGATCTCCGCTCACAGCTCATCCTCGGCTGCTCGGGCTTCAGCCACCATCCGGGCTGTCCACACTATCCCCAACACCTCGAAACCCACGCCGGCGATGAGTGCGAGGCGCCCGAACATCGTCGTGAAGAGAAAGCCGAGCGGGTCCGCGCCGAGGGCCCAGCCGAGCGCCAACCCGAAGATCGGCAGGGCGGCGAGCATACGGGCGGACGCAAGCGGGCCCGCCAACGCGACGTCACGCGCACTACGCGCCTCCCCCGACTCAGTGATGCCCTCCGCGCACGCGTCCAGCACCTCAGCCATTGGAGCACCGGTACGGGCGCTCATTGCGCAGACGGCATATGTGGCCGGCAGGGTGTGCAGCACCACCTGCGTGACGCCTGCGCGGCGGCGCTCTCGCCAGCCCAGCGTTTCGAGGCGGCGAAGGGCACGTGGCACGCCGTCCTCGCCCAGAACGGGATCGCCCGCCTCGATCCCAGCTTGGGTGAACGTTTGCTCCCACGCGCGCTCTGGATTGGCTCCCGACCGCAGACGGCTCGCAACTTCCGTGACAATCGCACCCATATCAATCGCGCGTGGACGTTTTCGGGCCGGCTTTGCTCGGAATTTGCGCTGGCGTACAACCGTCACGCGCGGAATGGTCACATAGCCAACCAATACCAGCACGGCAATCCAGGTCATGAGTTGTCCTTCGCATCGAGCCGCGCGAGCAACTGTTTCCATGCGCCGCCATAAGTCACGGCGCCATCCGCGCTCACACGCACGGCCCCCGGGGCGAGTAACTCCCCACCCCGCCGTTCGAACACGGCGATTTCGGACAAGTATCGATTGCCACCCGAGCGTCGCACGTGAATCGCGGCGTCAAAGCCAGCGGCGGCTTGGGCGGCGACAGTCGATTCGGCCATGTCCGCGAGAGCGCCAAGGGCCACGAGGCGCGCGGGGATGTCCTGCGTGGAGTTCGCGTGGATTGTGGACCATCCACCCTCGTGCCCGGTGTTGAGGGCTCCGAGCACGTCGCGTACTTCGGCACCACGGCACTCTCCGAGCACAATCCGATCGGGTCGCATGCGCATGGCAGCCCGCACGAGGTCGCTCAACGTGATCTCGCCCGCGCCCTGAACGTTCGCCTTCCGCACCTGCAAATGCACCACATGCGGGTGCGTTGGCCGCAACTCTGCCGACTCCTCGATGACCAAAATCCGCTCACTGCTCGGCACTCGGGAAAGCATCGCGTTCAAGAACGTCGTCTTGCCAGCACCCGTCGCCCCCGAAATCACCACGTTCGCCTTGCCCGACACCAATCTGTGTACCAGCGGCACCAACTCCCGCGCGATCGACCCACCCGCCGCCAATTCCTCCAGTGTGAGCACGCGAGCGCGATGGGTGCGGAGCGAAATGAGCGTCCCCTCTGCACTTAGCGGCGGAATCACGGCATGCAACCGCACACCGGATGGAAAAGTTCCGTCCACAATCGGGCTCGCGTCATCCAACCGCTGCCCGCACGAAGCCGCCAACCGTACCGCGAGCGCCCGCGCCTCCTCCTCACCCGCCAAGTCAGCCACCTCTTCCATTCCCTCACCACGATCCACCCACACCGCCGTTCCATTAACGACGACGTCGGTGACCGTCGGGTCTTCCAACAGTGGCCCGATTACAGGTCCGGCTCCGATTTCGTGGCGGACCTGCGCATCAACGGCCGCGAGCTCAGAGGTGAACAGGGTGCCGGGTAGGTCGGCAAGCGCGCCGCAGAGATTCTCACCTACCGCAAGCCGGCGTCGGATTGTGGCGAGCTGATCGGATGCAAGACTCATGCCACGACCTCCTCGAGGTGTTGACGAATCGTACGGATGTCACGCTCGGTCGCGGACCGGTTGCGGTCCCCCGGAGCAACGCCGTGGTCGATGTCGCCGCGCATGCCTCGTGCGAGCCGTACGGGAAACACCTGATTCACGCCGATGACCTCAGCGGCATGAGCACACTCCGCCTTCGATGACATCCCCACGCCCACGACCACCGCGCTTGGTACGCGCTTGGCCTTCACGTGTGCGTGGGCAAGAGAGACGGCGTCGCCTCGCGTGACTAAAACAATCCGGTCGCACCATTCGATGAGCGAATCTTGCTCATCCGCACCCCGGACAATCGAAAGCGCATGCGGAGCAAAATCCACCACAGTCCACGGCTGAGTCTGTGAAAGCGCCGAAATCACCTGCGCGGCCATCGCCACATCGGAAGCTCCCCCACGCTCATCGGCTGACACAACGTAGACGTCGTGCCAGATCGGCAGCACGTTGACTAACCGGCCCGCCAGCATCGCGCCATCGCCCGCTAAGTCCGCCCATCGCTTGCCGGGCGCAGCATCCATCGCGAGCACGTGGTCAATCCCTACCGATCCCGGGTCCATATCAATCAGCCCAGCCGACCCCGCACGCGCCAGCTGACGTGCGAGCCACGCGGCAACCGTCGTCGTTCCAGCTCCTCCATGTGCACCAATCACGCCGATGACCTTGCCGCGCAACGTACTGCCCACTGCGGCCATAAGCTCGAGGATGTCAGCAGGCTCGTCGCGCACGCGCAGCCGCACTGAGCCGCGCGGAAAATAGGGCGAAAACATGTCGTGGAAATGGGCAAGCACGGTGCCGGCCTCGGCGTCGGCGAACGTCAGCACACCTGCCCCTTGTCCGCGCACGAAATCCACTCCGACGAGCTCGGCGAGCCGTCCGAGTTCACGAGCGATCGCTTCGTCGGTGCCTGAATACACAACAGAAAACATTTCCATGTCAGCCATGCGAGCAGTCTCGCAAGATCCGCAGCCCACCCGCTGAAAAATCGGATTCTGTGGAAAAACGCAGTTATCCACATAGGCACGCCGAAAAGTTCCGCCGCCCGTCCCCCTTTTCTCGTTACCCTGAGAACAACCCACGATTGGAGACACCGTGTCAACGCCTACAGATCCATACAACTCCGGCTCACGCCGCCCCTTCGACGACGATTCCATCCTCGCGCCCATCGAAGATGACACCGACGGCGCGGCCACCGACGATCAGGCAGCATGGGATCGCGCCTTCAACTCCGACGAGGAGTTCGACCCGGCAGACTTTGAGTCTCGAGATGATGAGCCGACTGAGGTACCCGAGGACGCAACCGAAAACGTGGTACGTGAAGATAAGGCACTCGAGGACGACGCGACTCGCGAGTATGACATTGAGCGTGACGTTGAGGGCGATGTCGCCGCGACTGATGAAGGCGAGATGGTCGGCGAATCAACCGATCGAGGTGACGAGCCGACCGATCGCGACTGGGACGGAGCCGATCACCGTGCGCCCGACATGTTCCGCGACGAAGACACGCGTGACAAGAATCCGACGCTCGGCGGATACGTCGCCGAACGTCATGGAACGAACGGCGAGCGCAACGATCTCGATGCTTTTGCGCAAGATGATGGAGAGTTCGGTGATGGAGACAGCGTGGACGGCGTTGACGAATCGCGAAATGGCCCCACCCGCACGTCGGTCATGGGTGCTGCTAAACCGGCTGTCGTCGTGACCCCATCTGCACCATCGCCGGACGAAACGCCGGATATGCAGGCGTTCACTGCTGCGGCGGCGCCGGTGACAGACGAGGATCGCGAACGTTGGGCCGCCGACCCGGGCGACGACGCACTGGCCGAGGACATTCCGGAAGAGCCGAAGGGCCGCGGGTTGGCACACTTTGGCACGTTGCTGCTGACGCTGTTGCTCGTGCCTGTGGCGTGGTATTTGATCTCTGATGCGGGCGCACGTTTGGCAGCGGTGCCGAACAACCCGTGGGATACGGGAACGGTACAGATCTTGCCGTTACTAGAATTGCTGGGCGGCTTCGTGGTTCTTGCCGTGATTTGGCTAAGAGCGCGCGTGTCATCGCTCGGCGCGCAGGTCATCGGAGCGATCGTGGCCCTCGCGGGGCTTGCGGCACTCGTGGTGCCGAAGCTGGGCAACGATGTGGTGACCATGCTTGGCGATGCCATCGGAGGATACAACGACTTCACCGGAAACGTGGTCTTCCACTTGGGCAACGACCTCGGATCGGGGCGGATCGCCGCGTTCGGAATCATTCTCTTCATGACCGGTCTTGCCGCACACGGAGCTCGCAGGCGCGGGCACCAAATTGCGACGGCCGTGACCCGACGCCACTTCCTGCTCGACGACAGCGCCAAGACGGACTAATCAGGACGACCTAAGCAGAGGGACGAATGCCCGCAGACAACACGTGTGTCACAATCCCCGGACCGTGGCGCCACGAAAAGATTCAAGCCAACGGCGCCCAGTTCCATGCGGCCGTGGCCGGAGAACATAGCGACGACAAGCCTCTTCTGCTGCTCGTTCACGGCTTCCCACAGTACTGGTGGGCGTGGCGCAACCAGATCGAACCTCTCGCGCAGGCGGGCTACCAGGTAGTGGCCTTGGACAGGCGCGGCATTGGCGGATCCGATAAGACGCCCGATTCTGAAGATGGGCTGACGCTCGCCTCGGACCTCATCGCCGTGGTGCGTGCGATGGGCGCTCGCAAGGCCGTGCTCGTGGGACTGGGGCGTGGAGGCGCACTTAGTTGGTCGGCTGTGTCGATGGAGCAAGATCTCTTTGCGGGGCTCGTGACGGTCTCCTCGCCGCATCCGCGAACGCTTCATCGTGTGGGTTTGCACGTCACCTTCAGGACGTGGAGGCACGTGCTGACCAGCGTAATCAGCCCGCTGAGCCAGGCGGGGCTGGTTCGCGAGGACGCGGTGCGTGGGATGCTCTCGGAGTGGTCGGCACCAGGCAATGATGGGGCGTCCGGTCAGGCGGATAAGTACACGCAAGCGTTGCGCCTACCGGGGGCCGCAAAGGTCTCACTGGATCAGCTACGGTGGACGTGGCGCGCCCAGCGCACGCCGACGGGCCGCAAATACCTGCGCGAATCCACGAATTCCTTGCACATCCCTGTGCTTGCCGTGCGCGGCGAGAAGGATCCGCTCCTACCCGACCGCGCGTGGGACAAGGACCTCGAATTCGCCGTAGGACCCTACCGGAAGATTCGCGTGGCTAACGCAGGGCACTTCGTTCCCGAGGAGCAGCCCGAAGCGTTCACACAGATTCTGCTTACATTCTTAGACGGTATCGAGATATAGCGCGTTACGAACCTCAGGGCGCGGACAGTTCTGCAGAGGGACAGATGTCAGCCAACGTGCAGGCGCCGCACTCCGGCGATCGGGCGTGGCACACGCGTCGACCGTGGTAGATGATTCGATGACAATCAAGCGTCCAATTCTCCTCGGGCATAACCATCATGAGGTCACGTTCGGCCTTGATCGCACTCGATTCTTCCGTCCAGCCCCAGCGGCGGGTCAGCCGCCCCACGTGCGTATCAACCGTGATTCCGGGGATTCCAAAGGCGTTGCCAAGCACGACGTTTGCGGTTTTGCGTCCAACCCCCGGGAGCTTGACGAGTTCTTTGAGGGTACGGGGAATTTCGCCATTGTGGTCCTCCATCAACGCTCGGCCAAGCCCCATAAGCGACTTCGCCTTCGATCGATGAAACCCGAGAGGCCTCAGTATTTCCTCTAAATCAGCCCGGCAGGCATTGGCCAACGCCACCGAATCCGGGTATCGCTGAAACAGCTCTGGCGTCACCTGATTTACCCGCTCATCCGTGGTCTGAGCAGACAGAATCGTCGCCACCAACAACTCAAAGGGAGTCGAATGATCCAGTTCCGTCGTCGCATCCGGATACAAATCCGCAAGCCGTCCCAAAATCTCGGAGACCTGCTTCGGTGAACCCGGCAACGACGTCGTCATAAAACTCCCCAACCGAAAAGAAGACCAATAAAGTTCAGGGTATCGTGAAAAATCGTGTGAAACTCGTGCGATTCGGCCGCTCACGTGGCAAGATAGACTCTGTATGACCTCGAGCACAGGCAGGACACCCGGCCGAGCTGCTCGCACTCGGAGCCGCGCCCGCGCGTGACGCCGGTGGAAAGCCCTAGGAGAAAGGTGAGCAGATGGAATCAAACATCCTTGCCAACGTTGAATTATTCAAGGAGCTCGGCGACGACGAACGCGACGCCCTGCTGTCACTCATGTCGGAAACGACTCTCAAGCGCGGCGAATCCCTCTTCCATGAGGGCGATGCCGGCGACCGTCTCTACGTGGTCCTCGAAGGCAAGGTGAAGCTCTCGCACACGTCCGACGACGGCCGCGAAAACCTCATCGCCATCCTTGGCCCAGGCGAGATCATCGGCGAGCTCTCGCTGTTCGACCTTGGTGCGCGCTCGTCCACAGTAACGGCGATTGCGCCGTCGAAGTTCCTCTACCTGTCCCACAGGGACATGATGAACTACATCGACGAACACCCGACGATGGCAAAGTCGATGCTACGTGAACTGGCCACCCGTCTGCGTAACACGAACGACCAGATGGCCGACCTCGTATTCTCCGACGTGCCTGGCCGTGTGGCCAAGGCGCTACTGGATCTGGCCGAGCGCTTCGGTGAGCGCACACCTGAGGGCATCTACGTAGCGCACGACCTAACGCAGGAAGAGCTGGCGCACCTCGTGGGCGCGTCGCGTGAGACGGTCAATAAGTCGTTAGCGGACTTCACCGCCCGTGGCTGGATCCGCCTCGAAGGACGCGCAGTGCTACTCATCCAGGTGGGCCGCCTCCAAAGGCGCGCGCACTAAGCCAGTTTCGGCTGAATTCCAGAGGCTCTCTGGGAGACCGCGAAGTATCGTTTGAAGAATCGGCTTTATCTTGCAATATGCAAAGATAAAGCCGATTCGTTCTTTTAAGTTGGGCGGTTGCGTGGTGGATATGAAGCCTTCGGATACCGAAAAATCAACATATGAAGTGCCACGTGTCGACTTCACACGGGACTTCGCAGTGAAACTGGCACGCTTATGCCTGAGAACTAACAACTATCAATTATCTGCTGCCGTGCGCCTACTTCACGGCGAAGGTGACCTCCACTTCGACGGGAGCGTCGAGCGGTAACACCGCCACACCCACCGCGGAACGCGTGTGAGCCCCGGCCTCGCCGAAAATTTGGCCAAACACCTCCGACGCACCATTGATCACGCCGGGTTGGCCGGTGAAGTCGGGCGTCGACGCCACAAAGCCCGTCACGTGGGTAACGCCCACAATGTTGTCGATGCCCACTACCCCAGCGGCGGCCGCGAGCGCATTAAGCGCACACTGCCGCGCGAGCTCCTTCGCCTCGTCCTGACTGACCTCCGCGCCCACCTTGCCGACGGTCAGCACCTGGCCATTGATGAACGGCAACTGCCCAGACGTGCGCACTTCGCTACCCGTGCGCTTGGCCGGAATGTACGCGGCCACGGGCGCGGCAACTGCAGGGAGTTTGATGCCGAGGCCGTCGAGTCGGCGTGAAATCATTCGAGTGGCTTCTTCATGTAAGCCACGGGATTCGTGCCATTGGGGCCAGGAATCACCGTAACGAGCTCCCATCCCTCCTTGCCCCACGTGTCGAGGATTTGCTTTGTATTATGTGCCAGCAGCGGCACCGTTACATATTCCCAAGTAGTCATACCCTAAGGGTATGTTTTCCGCGCCATAGTCGGCAAGGCGGTATGCGCGACGAGCAGCAATGTGGCACGAGTACCGGGCCGCATTGAGCAGGCACCCAAGCCAAACTTGGGAAGGTCTGAAGGTCCTCCATGCGACACTCTCCACCCCGACCCGACACAACAAAAGTGGGCGAGACCCCCATTGATCTCGCCCACTCGATGGCGTGGTGCCGAAAGGCAACCTTCACCGCGGATAACATCCGTGCTGTCAGGCTCCGCGTTGCCTTAGCATCCGAACCTGCCGCGCTATCGTGCGGCCGGCCTGCGTGACAGTCGCGGAATTCGCCCAGCTCGCAATTCGCTAGCCACGGCGTCCTGTGATTCGTTGAGGTATTCCCACCAGTCCGACACGGACGGGAACCTGCGAATCAAGGCTCTACGTTCGCGTTCCGTCATGCCTCCCCACACGCCGAATGTCATCGACGAGTCCAGTGCGTCTGCCAAACATTCGATCCGCACGGGGCACGAGAAGCACATCTGCCGCGCATCTGACTGTGCTGAGCCGCGCACGAAGAGCGCGTCTGGGTCCGTGTCTGCACAGATCGCACGTACCGCCCATGTTTGATCTTCGTAAACTTGAGTCATTCAACTGTCCCTTCACCGGGAGCGCCCTTGCCCCCAGACTCAGCGACTGGCGTGACCGCCGTCACTGACAGTAATGGTACAACGGCATACCGACAATTTCATATCCAAGGTCCCAAGCAATTTTTTGAACATGCGTTATCGCACTGCAATTTCACGAAGTTTCCGTCACTACACGTCTACCTGCGGTTTCATTGGCGACCATGATCGCACCTTTACTCGCTATAAGCGAGGGGCGCTTCGCCCTCGTCTGCTGGTGATGCCCGTGAAATAAGCCCTATCTCGCCTCGATATGCCCGACATCACGCCACTTCCCCCGCGCAACCCACTATTGTTAAATCATGCAGAAATCTGGACGCAAGATGACCCTTAGACAGCTCATCGTCGCCCTACTCAGCTTCTTCCTGCTGACTGGAGTTGGTGGCGGTATTCTGGCTGCCGCCGCGCTCCCCTTAGCGGCGACGACCGGCACGGTGGCCAACGCAGGTACGCGCGTCTTTGACGACCTTCCCACGGAAATCGATTTCACCCGCCCGTCGGAACAGTCGGTTATTCTGGCCGCGGATGGCTCTCACCTGGCCACCTTCTACGCGGAGAACCGCATCATCATCACGTCGGACGAGATTTCGCCGAATATTAAGAACGCTGTGGTCGCGATCGAAGATGAGCGCTTCTACCAGCACAACGGCATCGATGCTCAAGGACTGCTCGGCGCGGCGTTCAACAACTTTACTGGTGGGCGCTTGGCTGGCGGCTCGACGATCACTCAGCAATACGTGAAGAACGCGATCATTGAAGAAGGCCGTATTCTCGGCGACGCCACAATGATCGCCGGTGCAACCGAGCGTTCGATATCGCGAAAGATGAACGAAGCACGGTTTGCGATTGCGGTCGAGAACCAGATGACTAAGGACCAGATTCTCACCGGCTATCTGAACCTTGCTCAGTTTGGGCCGTCGCAATGGGGCGTTGAGGCAGCCTCGCGATACTTCTATGGAATTCCGGCATCGGACGTGACCCTCGAGCAGGCCGCGATGCTGGCCGGCATCACGCAGGCGCCCGGTAAGTGGACATT
>JBHWRK010000117.1:0-8668 GCA_043426715.1 Trueperella sp.
TTGGGGCCGGCAAATGCTCCTTTTTGGCACCCATGTTCACGTGGGCATCGAAGACAGGGCAAAGGTTCTGCCAATCTTGCGGGCTGTGCTGACGAGATTCGCCCAATTGCAAGCCATCACAGCTTCCTCGCCATTTTGGAACGGCAAAAACACGGGATATGTGGACAACCGAGCCATGGTCTTCCAACAACTGCCGACCGCCGGCGTGCCGCGCCAATTCGATGAGTGGCACGAGCTTGAGTCCTATTTCAAGGACATGGTCAAAACCGGCATCATCTCCAACTTCGATGAGGTCCGATGGGACGTGAGACCATCGCCGAAGTTCGGCACGATCGAATTCCGCGTGTGCGACGCGGCCACCAACGTGGCGGAGGTGGGCATGACGGCAGCGCTCTCTCAGTGTCTAGTCGAATACTTCTCCCGCAAACTTGATGCAGGCGAAATCTTGCCAACATTGCCCCCATGGTATGTCGACGAAAACAAGTGGCGGGCCGCGCGCTACGGTATGGAAGCCACGCTCATTCTTGACGACCAAGGTAACGAGGAACATGTGGTGGACACTCTCGTACGCATGGTTGACGAGCTCACTCCGATCGCAGAGGACCTCGGTTGCGTCGAGGAGCTCAACATGGTGCACACCGTTATCGAGATGGAAGCGCCCTACCGCCGGCTGCTACGCGCAGGTGCGTACTACAACAAGTCCCGCGAAGCTATCGTGGATTTTATGATTGCAGAAATGGAAGCTGGACACCCGCTCGACCCAGACCACAGTATGAACGAGGGAATCGCAGCGGTCGATGCAAATACTGCTTCTGCGTACGATCCTGAGGAAACTCTTCCCGGCGAGGTAAAGTGATGCCCACTTACGCAGAAAGCGTGGACATCGCTCAGCAACTCATCCGCTTTGATACGACGAACGACGACCGCGACGTCATCGAACAGCCGGCAGCGGAATACGTGATGGATCTTTTGCACGAGGTCGGATTACAACCCGAATTGCTGGGGCCAACGCCAGGCCGTCCTTCCGTCGTAGTTCGGATTCCTGGTGAGAACCGCGGGATTGACGTGGACGAGGAGACGGGCGAGCGCCGCGGAGCCGTGGTCATCCATGGACATTTAGACGTTGTGCCAGCCGTGGCCGAGGACTGGTCTGTCGACCCTTTCGAAGGTGTGATCAAGGACGGCATGCTGTGGGGCAGAGGCGCCATAGATATGAAGAATATGAATGCCATGATTCTTGCCGCTGTCCGAGAGATTGCATTATCCGGATACGTGCCTCCGCGGGATTTGATCATTGGCATGTTTGCGGATGAAGAGGCGGGTGGCAAGCACGGTTGCCAATTCCTCGTGGAGAAGCATCCGCACCTTTTTGAGGGCGCGACACACGCGATATCCGAAGTCGGCGGATTCAATACGCACGTTAACGGGCGGCCTGTTTACTTGGTTCAAACGGGCGAAAAGGCGCTCACGTGGTATCGATTAACCGCACAGGGCACAGCTGGTCACGGCTCGCAGGTCAACAACGACAACGCCGTAGCAAAACTTGCTCGTTCGATGGCAGCGATCGGTAGCGAGCCATGGCCGCTTGTGCTCACAGATACCGTTCGCGCTCTGCTCACTGGAACGGCCGAGCTGACCGGACTGCCCTTCAATCCACACGATGAGGCGACGCTTGATGCACTCGTCGATGCGCTCGGACCCGCCAAGGCTTACGTGGGCGCGACCTTGCGAACCGGCTCGAACCTCACGAGCATGAACGGCGGATACATGGCTAACGTCATCCCTCAGACTGCCACGGGAACCGTGGATGTGCGTGCGATTCCGGGTACGGAGGCGGAGGTGGCGGCTCGTATCGCCGAACTCACTGACGGCCTGACAATCGAGACTCTGCACGACAGTCCTGGCTACGAGTCACCAACGACGGGCTCGTTCGTGGGCGCGATGTTCGGCGCGATCACTGCGCACGATCCTGATGCAGTTGTGCTCCCATGTCTCCTTTCGGCCGGCACAGACAATAAGACTCTGGGAAAGCTCGGCATCAAAGGATATGGATTCTCGCCCGTTCGATTGCCTGAAGGATTCGATTTTCCGGCAATGTTCCACGGCATCGACGAACGGGTTCCCGTGGACTCTTTGCCATTCGGCTCAGCTGTTCTGCGCGAGTTCATAGAGCGTCTTTAACAGTTTTGAAATCGGACGATGTGAGTTAGGCTTCTAGCATGGCTAATGAAACAGAAGTAGCGTTTGACCGGCTGATTTTCGCGTTCCAAGAGTTTAATGCCGCAGCCGTGTCTGCCCACGATCCAGACGATCCGTCGGTGATCGCGGCTGCTGACGCGCTTGCAGATGCCTACACGTTATACGACGACGCCATCTACACCCAGTACGGGGTCGAAACACCGCTCGATACCTACGACGATGACTTTGATGACGACGAGTACGACGAAGATGAGGACTACGACGACGAGTACGACGAAGATGACGATGAAGACGATGACTTCGACGTTGATCTCGATGACGACGATCTAGACGATGATGATTTCGACGATGACTTCGGCGATGATGACGAGGACGACCTCGACGAGGATGATTTCGACGACGACGAGGACCTCGACTAACGTCCTCGCATCGCCGTGATATCCACGTCGTAGGCGCAAACCTTGCATTCGACGCACACGAAGCTCGAAAGGCCCGTAGTAAATTGTGTCGCTTTAGAGAACTTGTTTTTATGCGACTTTAGGTTTGGTTCTCGACGATTAACTAGGTTCGGTTCCCCAACGAACTAGCCAATTTCAGAGATGACTCGGTGAACGGGATCGGGCAGGTTGGCGATATCGAGGGACAGCACCTGTTCAAACTGCGCGTGCGTCCGCGCGCCAATGACAGCACACGCCACTTGAGGTTGCGATAACAGCCAGGCCAAAGACACGTCGGCGGGAGTCCGAGCGAGCCCATCGGCAGCCTTCGCGATCGCCTCAACTGTGCGTCGAGGTTTGTCTGTTAAATAGCGATCTACAGTCGCACTCAAGTGCTCGGTCGCGGCGCGCGACGTTGCCGGAATTGTGTGCCGGTACTTGCCGGTCAACACCCCACCTGCCAGAGGTGCCTGCGCAATGATCCCGAGGCCAAATTCCTTGGCTACCGCCGTCATGTCGCCGGCGGGCCTGCGCTGCAACACTGAGTATTCGGCTCCTACGGCCCCAAGAGTGGGAAGTCGCATATCCTCTAGATACTGTGCCGTTCGCGCCACCTTCCACGCTGGATGGTTTGCGAGCCCAATGTATCGCGTTGCCCCGGAGCGAACGGTTTCTGCGAGAACGTCCATCTGCTCGCTGAGCCTCACCCGCGGATCTGCAGCACCGACCATGAGAACATCCACGTAGGTCGTGCCAAGTTTTTGGAGTGTCTCATGCAGGCAATCCATCAAGGCGCTTCTGCCGCCATTGAAGCGCACCGATCCGTCGTCATCGTGAAAAAATTCGCCGACGTGCGCAACGATTATGACCTCGCTACGATCCACGCCGCCGTCGAACACGCTGCCAAGCACCTCGAGAGCTAATCCCTCTCCGTAGACGGGGGAGATGTCGATTGTCGTGCCGCCGTGGTCGAGAAGAGTCGCGACCATTTGGGCGCCGTCTTCGGCTTCCGTGTCCCGGCCCCACGTGAGGGTGCCGAGGCCGAGATTGCCCATACGTAAGCCGGTGTGTCCGAGGAACGTGTGCTTCATATCCCAGAGCCTAGTCCACGTTTGGCACAGGACGAGGGATAGGCTTGGCGCGTGGGTATTTTAGAAGCGATTGTGTTGGGAATCGTGCAGGGACTGACAGAGTTCCTTCCGATTTCATCATCAGCGCATCTCCGAATCGTAGGCGGTTTGTTCCCCTCGCTCGGTGATCCTGGTGTCACGTTCACTGCGGTCACGCAGATCGGCACCGAGACTGCCGTCATCATCTACTTTTGGAAAGACATTGTGCGGATCATTTCGCACTGGTTTAAATCCCTGCCTGTTGGCCCGTGGAAGAACCAGGTCCCGCGCGATGATCAGGACGCACGCATGGGGTGGATCGTCATTTTCGGCACTCTGCCGATTGTGATCCTTGGCCTGGTGTTGGAAACGTGGATCGATACTGTCTTCCGCAACCTGTATTTGACGGCGCTCATGCTTGCCGTGTTCGCCGTGTTGCTCGGACTCGCCGATCGCCTTGGCTCGCGCGCTAAGGACCTAGACGTCATGACGATTCGCGACGGCGTCATCCTCGGTTTCGCCCAATCGATGGCACTTGTACCTGGCGTGTCGCGCTCGGGAGGCACGATTACCGTGGGTCTCGCGCTTGGCTATACGCGCGCTGCAGCGGCCAGAATTTCCTTCCTACTCGCAATCCCAGCCGTCATGGGATCTGGCTTCTACCGTCTCTTCTCCAGCGACGGAACCGGCCCGCAAGCTGGGGCAATGCCTACGCTCGTAGCCACAATCACTGCATTCTTCGTGGGCTTCGCTGTTATTGTGGGCTTTTTGAAACTTGTGGAAACCAAGTCGTACATCCCATTCGTTATTTACCGACTCATCCTTGCCGCCGCACTAGTGGCCATGCTCGGATCAGGAATCCTAAGCCCGTACTAGAAAGAGGAGAATATGAGAACCTGGACAGCACCCAAGGTTCCTGCGCTTCCTGGCACGCCTCCGCCGCTCCGGCTCTACGATTCGGCCACGGGTAAGCTGGTTGAGCACGATCGAGATGATCTGCGCATGTGGATTTGTGGCATCACCCCGTACGATTCCACTCACTTTGGGCACGCGAACACATACGTTGCTTTCGATACGCTTTCGCGCGTGTGGCTCGACGGCGGACGGCAACTGGCTACTGCCTCGAACGTGACCGACATTGACGATCCCTTATTTGACCGTGCCGCAGAAACTGGCCAGAACTGGTTCGAGCTCGCACAAGAGCAAACTCAGCTATTTCGCGAGGACATGGAATTTCTGCGGATACTGCCGCCGGATTCGTGGACGTCGATCACCGAGATTCTCGACCCGCTCGAGGAACTCATCCGTAAAATGGAAAAAGATGGCACCGCCTATCGCGTGCCGAGCGACGACGGCACGGAGTTCATTTACGCCGACATCTCGAGGGATCGGAACTTCGCCATCGCGCCGATTTTTGACGGCATGGACCTCATCGACACATTCGATGAACGGGGCGGAGACTCCAAGCGCCCTGGCAAACGCAATAAGCTCGACCCACAACTGTGGAAGGGCGTGGTGGGCAACGACTACCGGCCCGGATCTGATGAACCCGGCCGGTGGCGACCCGGTTGGCATATTCAGTGCGCGCTCATGGCGCTCCAAAACCTCGGGGTTGTTGATGTGCATGCAGGCGGTAAGGACCTAATCTTCCCGCATCACGAAATGTCCGAGCATCACATGCGCGAGATGACGCAGGGCGACGCGGAAGTGGAGATCCACGCTCACGCCGCCATGGTGTCGTACGAGGGCGAAAAGATGAGCAAGTCGTTGGGCAACCTCATCTTTGTTTCGAGCTTGCGAGGCGATGGGGTAGATCCGCGCGTCATTCGGCTTTCGATCCTCGCCCACCACTATCGTGAGGATTGGGAATACGACGACCCCGTTCTCGACGTTGCGCGTGAGCGCTTGGCTCGATGGGAGGCCGGCTTTGCCGCGCCAACGGTGTCGGACAGTACGATCGATGACACAACCGCAGACAACGAGGGTGCTAAGGATTTCATCGCTCAGTTGCGCGAGGTCCTAGCGGACGATTTGAACACGCTCAGGGCGTTGAGCATCGTTGATGAGTATGTGGGTGGCCGCGAATCGTGGATATCTGATGATGAGAAGGAATTGGCCAGTAACGCGATTGACGCGCTGCTTGGCATAGACGTGTAAGGAGTAAGCGTGTTGCCTCAGGCAGTCCTTTTTGACATGGACGGCACCCTGACCGACACAGAAAAGCTGTGGTTTCAGGCCGAGATTGAGGTTATTGGTGAGCTCGGAGGTCGCTGGCAGGACGGCGATGAGCTCGACCTCATCGGTATGAATCTGCACGATTCGTCCAAGCTCGTGGTAGATAAGCTTAACCTCGACATTTCGCCTGAAGACTTTGGTCGAGTCTTGACCGAACGGGTGGCTGAACTCGGGCGTAAGCACGGGATGCCGTGGCGTCCGGGCGCGCTGGAACTGCTGCTGATGCTCCGGGATCTCGATATCCCCTCGGTGCTGGTGACGGCATCGTGGCGTCGATTTGCACAACTCACCTTGGATCAGGCTCCCGAAGGCACGCTGGAATATTCGGTGACGGGGGAGGACGTATCGGTGGGTAAGCCCGACCCAGAGGCATATCTGCTCGCCGCCGAGCGCGTCGGCGCAGAGCCGAGCGCTTGTATCGCTTTTGAAGATTCCGTGCACGGCATAAATTCCGCGTTGGGCTCAGGAGCGGTGACGTTCGGTGTGCCACTCCAGGTTGATCTCAGCGGAATTCCTGGCGCTCGCCTCATCGACTCTCTCGAACTCGTAGACGATCAATTCCTCCGAGATGCGATGGCCTAACGGGTACCGACTTCGGCCGTCAGAAGTTGTTTCACGCCGCTTTGATCCATCTCTGGTGCCTCGTTGCCAAATGCTGGGCAAATATCTTGGAAATGGCACCAGTTACATAGCGGACCTTTCTTCGGCTCGAAATCGCCGGCGTCGATTCGACTTCGAATTCCTGACCAGATTGATTCGACTTCCATGGCGAGCGCATCCACGTCGTCTGGGTGTGGATCGTAGGTCAATACGCGCCCGTCCTTCAGGTAGATGAGCTGCGTGCGAGCAGGAAGGGCACCCTCGGAGTAGTAAAGTGCCGTCGCGTAGAAGCGCATTTGGAAAATTGCCTCGTCTTGGAAACGCGGCGAGGGGGATTTACCCGTCTTGTAATCGACCACCCGAATTTGGCCGTTCAGCGCACGATCGATGCGATCAATGATCCCACGAATCGCTAGACCGGACGGCAACACAGCGTTGACGAAGCTTTCGCGAGCATCCGGTTCCAAGAAGGTGGGATTTTCCAAGGCGAAATAATTGGCGATGAGAGGGCGCGCCGAGGAGAGCCATTCCTTCATTTCGCGGGCAGACTCGAAAAGCTCCTCCGATTCGGGCGCCTTGGCAAGATGCGCCTCCCATGCGGGCTCGAGTAACTCTTGCGCGTGATCTGGGGTGCGCTCCATCGCCGGCGCGTCAAAGAGATTCTCGAGCACCGAATGCACGATCGTTCCCCGTAGCGCTGCCGTGGAAGGCGGTTCGGGGAGTTTGTCGATTACCCGAAAACGGAATTTAAGCGGGCAATTCTTGAAGTCGGCCGTTCGTGACGGAGAGAGTGCTGCATGTCGTTTCATGGAATCCACCGTAGCTACTTGCGCCGACGATTTTCCGTAAGATGGCACAGATGACTAGTTATCCACATCCTCTCGGTCCGGAACGTCGCCGCGGTCCGTTTCGCGCAGGCGAGCGCGTTCAACTGACCGATTCGAAGGGGCGCAAGTACACGACGATGCTCACCAAGGACGGCTATTTCCAGTCAGCCCGCGGAAATTTCCGCCACGAGGTGCTCATCGGCGCGGAGGAGGGCGCCGTCTTCGAAACTGAAACGGGCCATATGCTCCAAGCCCTTCGCCCACTCGTCGCCGACTACCTGTTGTCGATGCCACGAGGTGCCACGCCGATCTACCCGAAAGACGCCGCCCAAATCGTCCAGCAGGCCGACATCTTTCCCGGCGCGAAAGTCTTTGAAGCCGGCGTGGGTTCAGGCGGCCTCACGCTGTCCCTGCTTGCGGCGATCGGCCCCGCAGGGCATGTGACGTCCGTTGAACGCCGCGAAGAGTTTGCCGAAATTGCTCAAGCCAATGTGGAGTCATGGTACGGGCCGGAGGTTCCGCCGTGGGACTTATTTCTCGGCGAGGCCAATGACGCACTCGATGCGATGAACGCTGAGAGTCTCGACCACGTCCTGCTTGACATGCTGGCACCATGGGAATCAATCGTGCCCGCGGCGCGCGCTCTGCGCTCGGGTGGTGTCATCGTCGGATATGTGACGACGACGACCCAAATGTCGCGTTTTGTGGAGAAGTTGCGAGATTCGGAATTTTTTACCGAGCCTGATGCGTTTGAGTCTGTTGTGAGGACGTGGCATTTAGACGGGCTGGCGGTGCGGCCGAACCATTCAATGGTGGGGCACACAGGCTTCCTCGTCATTGCGCGCCGAATCGCGCGCAATTCCACGCCCCTCGCCCCCAAGCGTCGCCCGGCGCCCGCCGCGCATTCAGAGCCTCCCGAGTGGGAGACGTGGAACGCGCAGGATCTACCCCAGCGGGAGATCTCTGAAAGGAAGCTCCGAAAGGTTCGCAGGGACGTCGCTCACCGCGCCGACGTCGAACTATCGGGAATGTCGCTGCCGGGGGACAATAGTGAACGAATAAGGCACAAGCTCGATGAGGAGACGCGGATGCGCAATGAGCTCCGCTACGAACAGCGCCGCGAACAACGTGAGTCAGAACGCGCGAGAGATTCGCGCGACAAGGGAGAATAGTGAACGAGCAAGGTCAAATCTTCGGGCTCCAAGAGGCGATTGCCTCACTCGAAGAAAAGAACGACAGGCTGGCCGAGGCCCTTCAAAAG
>JBHWRK010000118.1:0-26455 GCA_043426715.1 Trueperella sp.
GATCTCTGCCACTCGTTTGCGCCATCCACGCGCGCCGCCTCCATGAGGGAACGGTCGACGGCAGAGAGGCCCGCGCCGATCATGACCATTGCGAAACCTGCCCAGATCCAGGTGAAGGCCACGATCATCACGGGGGTGATGAGCGACGGTCCAAGCCAATCCACGCCCGTGGGAGATTCGGCAAAGTTCACGGCCGTTAGTTTGATCCTGTAGCTCTCGCCCTCGACGTTCTCGAAGCGGAATGTTCCGTCGCTGTCGGTATGCGTCGCGCCCGCGACGTTCCCGGAGCTATCGAGTAACTCCACCTCCATACCGCCAAGGCCAACTTCGCCCTGATCGATGACGCCGGATTCGCCGCCACCACCGCGAGCGAAGTCGAGCCAGACGGTTCCGGAGATTCCATCGGCCACAGCGTCCGCGAGGACGGCCTGTGTTTGGTCTTCAACCGCCGGCACTGCATCTTGACGAATTCCCACGAGGGGGAGTGCGGCCACCTCGCCGGTGTCTACGGTCTGGACGGACTCAATCGACTTGTCCGGGGCCTGTGTGAACGCCTCTGTGTCGCGGGGCCGCGCGCCCGGGTACTGCGTGGTGTCGCCCACGAGCTCTTGGACCGCCACGATCGTAGCGTTAGCGAAACCGATGTTCGGGTTCTGCTGGAAGATCGAGCGGAAAATAATGCCCGCCGCGAGCATCGAGATTGCCATGGGCATGAAGATGATGAGGCGGAAAGCCGTCTTCCAGCGGATCTTGTCCATGAGCACGGCCAGTATCAGACCGAGCGTGGTAGTGATCAGCGGGGCGGCTAACACCCACAAGAGGTTATTTTGGATGGCCTGCTTCGTGGCTGACATGGAGAACATACGTGTGTAGTTGTTCAAGCCAACGAAATTTCCTGAGTTGTCGAACATCGACCGCACCACCGAGTAGGCGGCAGGGTAGATGATCATGACTATCAAGATGGTGACTGCGGGTCCGAGGAACCACCAGAGCATCGGATTAATCTTCGTCCGTTGCGGCTGAGCCTCGTATTTAGATTTCTTTTCGCGCCTGCGGGTGGTGGCGTGGGTATCGGTACTCATGAGTTGATCCTCAGAAGATGGGTGCGTGGGGGACGTTAAGAAAAATACGCAGAGACGAAGATGTGGGCGAGACTAACGCCTCGCCCACATCTCATCAGTGATTAGTTTCCGTAAGCGGACTGTGCAGCCGCTTCAAGAGCATCCATTGCCCCCTGGACATCGCCCGGGTTCTCGTAGAAGTTGATGAACTCCTGCCACATGCCCTGGCCCTCGGTTCCACCGAACTCGGAAGGAACAAGGTCAGACATGTCGAAGCGGAAGACCTCAGCGTTGACGAGCTCTTCAGCAATCTGGAGAGCGGTCTCGTCTGGGTACAGGTTCATGTCAACGTTCTGATTCGGCGAGGTGAAGCCACCCAGCTCGATCCACACGTTGGCTGCATCCGGCGAAGCAAGGTACTTCATGAGTGCCTGGGTTGCTTCGCTATCGTCGAATGCGACGGCCACGTTACCCGCGCCCATAACAGCTGGAGCTGAGTCGTTGATCGACGGGAAGGCGTAGAACTTGGCGTCTTCACCAACAATAGACGAGGTCTGATCGGCGATATTGCCTGCCACGAAGTCGCCCTCGTAGACGGTTGCAGCCTCGGGGTTGTCACCGAAGACCGCGGTCACTGAGTCCGGGAAGGTGCGCTGTGCGCCACCGGGTTGAACAACGGCGTCGTTGCCCCAGACCTCAGACAGTACGTTGAGTGCTTCCTCGACGGACGGATCGGTCCACGGGATTTCGTGGTCGGTCAGCTGGTCGTACATTTCCGGGCCCGCGGTGCGCAGGTAGACGTTTTCGAACCAGTCGGTGAGCGGCCAGCCCACATCCGCACCGACCGAGACACCGTAGGTGCCCGAGTCAGCGAGGGTTTCGAGGGCGGTGAGGTAATCTTCCCAGGTTTCGGGAATCTCAACGCCTGCGGCATCGTAGAGCTCAACGTTGTACCACATGGTCGACTTGTTGGCGGCCTTGAACCAGACGCCGTACGTCTCGCCGTCCACTGAGCCGAGGTCGATCCAGGTGTCGGCGTAGTTCGCCTTCACTTCGTCCAGTACGTCGTCTGCGAGCGGAACGATCGAGCCATCCTCAACGAGCTGGTTCATGAGACCCGGCTGCGGGATAAGCGCAATGTTCGGCGGTGAGCCACCTTCGATCTGGGTGCCCAGTGCGGTGGCAACGTTGTTTCCGAGTGAGGTGTAGACAACCTCGGCGCCGGTTGCGTCCGAGAAGCCTGCAAGGACTGCCTCGAAGTTGGCTTGCTCAGCACCGGACCAGTCCGATGCAACGTTCAGGGTTTCGCCGGTGAGATCCGGCCAGTCGCCAGCGGTTGTTTCTTCGCCGTCGTCTGTGGTGGTTGTTTCTTCGGCTACCGGCGACTCGGTGGGTGCGGTGTCCGTGTCATCAGAGCTGCATGCTGCAAGCGAGGCGCTTGCGAGCAGTACTGCAGAAATAGCAGCAATTCGCTTCATCGCGATTCCTCCTAAAATAAGGGTCACATTCGATCGTAGTAGCCAAATTGGCTTAATATCAAGACTTTTTCGCAATCTGCGTGCGATTTCAAGCGGTTTACGTGCGGAAACGCAGGTATGCAGAAACGTTACCTGTCAGACATCCGGACTCGACCAGCATCGATAGTTCAACGCTGAACTATTTTATGCCGTGTTTCCGCCGGAAGAGGATATGAGTTCTTTAGTGGATATTTGCAAGATTTTGCAAGAACCTCGTGGATGATCTGATGCGCAATGATGGCGTGCACCGAGCGTCCGCCTACCGGAGACATGATCCCTGGATCGTGCGGAACAGTGCGTGATTATTGGGCCTATGGATAGACCTTCCTAGTTCATGAATACATCGATCTAACGTTTCAGATGTTCCGGCAGATGTGAAGATAGTGGAAGAAACGGAAAAAGGTGCAAAGCAGGAATGTTCTGACCTGAAGCACGCGTAACCGCCCAGTCCATCTCCAACTGAGGCGAGGCTCGGAGATAGTCTTCGGGTCGCTTCCCGTCAGTTAATGGGAACAAACAGAGCAATCTAGAGCGCTACAGAAGTTCTTCGAGGACAACCGCTAGGCCATCGTCGTTAACATCTGGTGCCATCGTGTCCGCAAATGACGCGACGTATTCTCGCGCATTACCCATGGCCACGCCTACATCGGCCCACTCGAGCATCTCGCAATCGTTGCCTGAGTCGCCCACGGTGATGGACGTGGTGGTGCCAAGGATGTCCGCTACTTCCTGAAGCCCGACGGCCTTGTTCATGCCGTGCGGGGCGAGATCCATCCAGGCCGACCAGCCCACCGCATATTCGACGCCCTTGAGACCGAGCGCCTCGATAGCCTCGAGCATCTCCATGGCCGTCATCTGCGGGGCACGAATCGTGACGCGCGTGGTGTCGGGAACAACGAGCTCATCGACTGGAACGAGCACGGTGTCTGCGAGAAGCTCGCCTTCCGGGAAGGGGCCGGAGATTCGAGTGGGGCCTATCAGCGATTCCACCGCGATGACTGCTTCCGGAAGGCCACGCGAAATGAGCTTGATTTCCTCGGAAGGGTCGAACGTGTGAGCGCGCAGAAGGCGGACCGGAATGCGGTCGCCAACAATTCCAGCCGAAAAATCAGTCGCCTTACGCCCAAAGTCAGAATCGCCGATTGAGATGATCATGGCGCCGTTTGAGATGACGGCGATCCCGTCGTCGATCCCTAACTGCTCTAAAACAACCTGTGTGCCTTGCACGCCACGTCCCGTGGCTATGACGATGTGCGTGCCAGCCTCGCGATGGGCTTGGATAGCGTCACGGACGCGCGGCGAGAGCGTGGTGTCGTGGTAGAGGGTCGTGCCGTCGATGTCGAGGCCGATCAGAAGGTCCGGTCCGGCCGAATAGGGCTCGAGCCAGTGCTCGTAATCCTCGACTGGAAGGCTCGCAGGGTCGCCCTCGTAATCGGGCGACGGGTACGTATTCTTCGGAGTTTCGTCCGCCAATTACTTCACCGGTTCGATGATGTCTCGACCGCCCAGGTACGGGCGCATAGCCTCCGGCACGTAGAGCGAGCCGTCAGCCTGCTGGTGGTTTTCAAACATGGCCACGAGCCAGCGGGTGGTTGCCAAAGTACCGTTGATGGTGGCCACAATGTCCGTGCCGTCCTCGACGCGCTCGCGAATTTTCAGGCGGCGAGCTTGGAAGGTGGTGCAGTTCGACGTGGACGTGAGCTCCATGAATCGGTTCTGGGTTGGTAGCCACGCCTCGCAGTCATACTTGCGAGCTGCCGACATGCCTAGATCGCCGGCTGCCGTGTCGATCACGCGGTAGGGGAGTTCGACTTTCGCCAGCATCTCCTCCTCCCACTCGAGGAAGCGAGCGTGTTCAGCCTCTGCCTCGTCTAACGTCGTGTATGCAAACATCTCGATCTTGTTGAACTGGTGGACACGAATAATGCCGCGGGTGTCCTTGCCGTGCGACCCAGCCTCTCGGCGATAGCACGTCGACCAGCCGGCGTAGCGTTTCGGGCCGTCCGAGAGATCGATAATTTCGTTGGCGTGGTAGCCGGCCAGCGAGACTTCGGAGGTGCCAGTGAGATAGAGATCGTCGGTCGGGAGGTAGTAGACCTCGTCCGAGTGCTCGCCCAGAAATCCGGTGCCGCCCATGACGTCCGGTTTGACGAGCGTGGGCGTCATCATCGCCTTGAAGCCGTTTTGCTCAGCTTGATCCATCGCCATGTTAAGAAGAGCGAGTTCCATGCGGGCGCCAATGCCCGTCATAAAGTAGAACCGTGCCCCCGAGACTTTCGCGCCGCGCTTCATATCGATCGCGTCGATGCCCTCGGCAATATCGAGGTGATCTTTCGGCTCGAAGTCGAACTCCGGGATGTCGCCCACGTGCTTGATCACGGTGTAATCGTCCTCGCCGCCGGAGGGTACGCCGTCAATGATGAGATTGGGTAGCTTCATCATGGCGTCGTCATACGTGACCTGTGCTGCAGTTGCGATGTTTTCGAGGGTTTTAACTTCCTCGGCGATTTCTTTCGCACGATCGAGGATCGCTGGACGCTCCTGCGCAGACGCCTTGCCAATCGTGCGGGAGAGAGCCTTTTGTTCCGCACGCTTGTCCTCAAACGCCTGCAGAGACGATCGGCGGACCTCATCTGCCTCGAGGACATCATCGACGTCCGCCTCGCTCGCGCCACGCGCACGCTGCGAAGCCTTGATTAGTTCGGGATTGTCACGAATTGTGCGGATATCAATCATGCTTCAAGGATAGGCTCCACCGGCTCAAACTGGCAATTAGTCGCGTGATTGCGTCTCCAATTCATGGCCATCTCCTTATTTATGGTTGTTAGTTAAATTCTCTTTGCGTCGCAGCTCTTGGCGCAGTCGTTCTGTATGTACCATGGCGCTTCTCGCATGTGCGAAAAGTACTCACGATCGCGTATCAAGGTTTTCGAGAGAGCTGATCACAGGTGCTGAGCATGTGTTATGTCAGAATGCGCTCACGTGCACCATTTCCTCCAGTGACCGCTACGATGAAGGCATGAACTGGGGCATAGTTGTTGGCATTCTTGCGCTGATCGCCGCGATCCTTGCGGTGATCTTGACGTCACGACTGAATTTGAAGGCCGACAAACTCTCGCGCCTCATCGACGAGAATCGCTCCCACATCCTTGACCTTCAGGCCGGCCTTATCGAGCAACGCGAAAGCCTTGAGGAGCATCGCCTCAGCCTCGACAAGCACGGTGAGGCGTTGGATAAATACGACGTCGCTCTTGCGGCTGTCAGAGCAGAGCCCAGAGAGCCAACGGGTCCGGCCGTCGTCGTGTACAACCCTACGAAACGTGCAGACTTTGACTACCTGCGCGGTGTTCTCGCACGGGCGGCGCGTGATGCAGACATGCCCGAGCCCGTGTGGATCGAGACTACGGAGGAGGATCCTGGTCCGGGCCAGACGCGTCGGGCGCTGGAGATGGGTGCGTCCGTTGTTATTGCGGCGGGAGGTGATGGGACAGTTCGCAATGTGGGCGAAGTTCTCACGGGTACGAACACGCCGTTGGCCATGCTTCCTGTCGGCACCGGAAATCTTCTCGCGCGTAACCTCGGTTTGCCGCTTACGAGCGCCCGTCGCATGGCTATCATTGCTCTGACCGGCCGATCCACGTCGATTGACGTCGGGTGGCTGACCATTCCCGAGCAGGCGGCCCTGACCAAAGATGAGCTTCCGGACGACGCGAAGGACATTGCCATCGCTGAACCCGGAGAACACGCTTTCCTCGTCAATGCGGGCATCGGCTTCGACGCTGCGATCATGGCTTCCGCCGATCAAGAGTCCGAGCTGAAGTCAAAGATCGGTTGGCTCGCGTATGTCAAGGTGGCCCTTCCGCATCTGCTCGCCCCGAAAATGCGCGCGACAATTACCACGGGCAAGGGCGCGCAGCCTGTGACAGTGGATGCTCGCACGGTGATGGCGCTCAACTGCGGCGAACTTCTTGGCGGCTTCGTTCTCGATCCGCACGCTAAACCTGACGACGGCTGGCTCGAACTCGCCGTCCTCGACACCCGTCGCGGACTTATCGGGTGGGGCGATCTCGCCCGGCAAGTCGGCCTCAACGGCCTTGGACTCAAGCCCGTCCGACTCCCTGGTATCGAGAATTCGGGCGACATTGACGTACACCGCGTGAACCAAGCCCACATCGAAGCCGATTCGGTGCAGCAGGTGCAGGTCGACGGCGATGTGCTCGGCTATTCGCGCGAGATCATCGCACGCATTGACGAGGGTGCACTTCGAGTCCGTGTGGGTTAACGGTCCTCACCTCTGGTGCGGCCAGAACATCAACGAAAGCTGTGGAGCCGGCTAGGAAATCAGAAAATTCGGTTGTTACACCGACCGGTCGATGAGCCCGTCCATCCACGCTCGCGCTGAGATAAAGTCATCATCTGTTGTGCCAGGCGAGAGCCGAATACGCCGGTGGTCGGCTGTCGGATACGACCCTAGGAAAGTCACCCGCGGGCAAACACGATGCAAGCCGAGCAACACGGCCTGGATGCGCTCGTCGAGCAAGTGCCCCTCGGCGTCGATCGAAAATGCATAGCGACCGAGCGAATCACCTACGGGCCTCGACTCAATACGCGAGAGGTTCACCCCACGCGCCGAGAATTGCTCGAGCATGTTGAGCAACGCGCCAGCCTCGTCGGTCGCGAGCTGGACCATGAGGGTCGTCTTGTCAGACCCCGTCCGCTCGGGCAACTTACCCGCCTTGCCGACCATGACGAATCGCGTCACCGCGTCTGGAGTATCGGCCACGCCGTCGTTGAGAGACTCAAGCCCATACTGCTCAGCCGCCAGCGCAGACACGAGCGTCGCTTGGTAGCCAGGATCGCCCTCGCGTGCCAAACCTGCTGCGCCCGCCGCTGTTGACGACGCCGGCAAGTGCACCACATCCGGCAGATGTTCGCCGAGCCAATTCCGGCACTGTGTCCACGCCGCACGGTGGGTGGAAATATGGGTGATGTCATCCATCGTCGTGCCCGGCCGCACTGCCAGCGTGAACGCAATTTGGACGAGCACCTCGGCATAAATCAGCAGATCCGAATCGGCTCCCAGCGTGTCAAGAGTGGCGTTAATGCCGCCCTCCACCGAATTTTCAATGGGCACCACCGCGTAATCTGCCTCGCCCTCACGCACCATTTTGATGGCCCGCGGCGAATCAATGGCCGGAATGTGCACGGACTCGTCCTCTGAGGCGATTTGGTTGAGCGCCTGCTGGGTGAACGTACCGCGCGGGCCGAGATATGCGAATCGGAGCTTACTCATGCGTTCATTGTATAGAGGTGGAGTCGATTAACGGCTGTCGCCCACATGGCGTCCCTCATCTCACCCGATTTTTCGCACAAACGTGTGCGCAAACAATAGGGTGGCCTCATGGAACGACGCACGAGGCCGCACGCGGCATGGATAGGCGTGGTCTTTAGCGTGCTGATCGCACTGCTCGGCTCGCTCTTTCTCCCACTCGTCCGTAGCTACGATCCTGAGCCGATGCCGCAGGGAAACGGCAAGGTTGTCGTCGTTGGAATGGTGGGCGTTCCGTGGGAGGCCGTCGATTCGCGCACCCCGAATCTGCTGGCACTCGCGGATACCTCGGTGATTGCGAACGTGTCAGTGCGAACGTTCGCTCCCACCACGTGCGCTGTTGGTGGTTGGATGACGCTGAATACCGGCGTACGATCTGCAGGCATCGCGGAAGCTGACGAATCCTGCGTTGAATCGGCCTACGTCCTCGTCTCCAACTCATCCGACAGCATTGACCACCTTGAGGTGTGGGACGACATCGTCGCGAGCAACGCTGCGAACCGCTTCGACCCGCAATTCGGCCTGTTCGGGGAGGCGATTAACGACGAAGGACGTTCACTTGCTGCCGTCGGTTCTGGTGCCGCCGTGGCGATTGCCGACCGTAACGGAAACCCGCGCGGACCTGTCATCGACGTGCCGATGGATGGTCCGGTGACCAGCGGCGCGGCGGCGGCCTATGCGGGTGTGGCTAATTCGGACGTCGTCGTGATTGATCTGGGATCGGCGCATCGGGACTCGACGCCGTCGAGTCAACTGGAGATGACCTTTGTTCCGCCCGGCGGGGTATCGGCACGGACTCGAGCCTCGACCGCGCGAATCGACGCCGAGCTTGGCCATGTGCTTGCGGAGATTGATCCGGGTACAACGCTGATCGTCACGTCCCTAGGCGATTCCGATCGACACACGGCGCGCATGCAAATTTACATGCAAACGGTGGTTGGGCAAGACCTGAGCGGCTTGGCCACCTCCGCGTCCACACGCCAACCGGGCATTATTCAAAACATCGACGTACAGGCGGCGGTGTTTGACGCGCTCGGTCTTGATGTTCCTACGGGAGCGGCTGGCAGTGCGCCCACATTCCTCGAAAGTGACAATGGTCCCGCCCACCTCGCCGACGTTAACGAACGAGCCATTATGACCCGCGCGATGGTTGGCCTGTTCTACGTGCTATTCCTGGTGGGCGGGCTCGTGGTCGTGGTGGGCGCGACGATCACGATTCAGGCCGGCCGATTCAATTTCTGGAATGCGTTTTCGATGGTCACCGCCTCGGCGATGCCCGCTGCCTCGTTCCTCGTCAACATTGTGCCGTGGTGGCGGGTGGGCCGGTATAGCGCGGCAACGTTCACGATCGGGGTGACGGCGATTGCGCTTGCGATCGCGGGAATGTCGATGAAGCTCGTACAGGAGCGGACGAACGCGAAACTCTTGCACGAGGAGCATGGGGGAGAGGACTCTCTTAGCGGTTTGCCCAGCGTGGCGATCGCGCCGGCGATTGTGGCCACGGTGACGGCGGTGACACTGGGCGTTGATGCTGCACTCGGCTCGCCGCTCCATTCGATATCGGTGCTCGGAGACCAGCCGCAATCGGGCGGCCGCTTCTACGGAATGTCCAACGCTCCATTCGCTATTTGGGTGGTCACACTCATTTTCCTGACCGTTGCGGCTACGCGCGTAGTGAGGTCATACCGAGCGAATGTTGCTGTGCCACTGATGGTGATCGTCATGGCGTTCATTGCGATCTTCGTCGACGGGGCACCACACATCGGCGCTGACTTTGGCGGCCCGCCAGCTCTCGTGCTGGGCTTTGGCGTCTACCTCGTGCTGGTGATAGGTGTTCGACTAACGGTGGGGCGCGCCCTCGTGCTCGGCGTGGCAGCTGGCTTATCGGCGCTCGCGATCGCGTTCCTCGACTGGCTCCGCCCACCCGGATCTCGTACCCATCTGGGCCAGTTCATGCAATCGCTCATCGACGGCGACGGCCCAAAAATCATCCTTCGCAAGGGTGAGCAACTGGTGACCCAAGTACCGTGGTTCGGCTGGCTGGCCACGATCGCGGTGGTGGCTTTCATTGTCATGTTGTGGCGGTGGGCGAAGATCTATCCGCTGCGCCGCCGACCGCACTTCCCAGAGTTGCGCGCTGGCGCGATCGCCGGACTTGTGACACTCCTCAGCGCGATGGCCATTAATGATTCCGGCCTCGTGATTCCCCTGGTCGGTGGCTTGTACATGGTGACGCTGTGGGGCGTGGCCGGGCTCGATGGCCGCGAGAATGAGCGATACGGACGCAACCTGTTTGAACAAGCACGGACCGATGATGAGTGGTCAGATTCCCCGATCTAGAAGCCGGCTGGGGACGCCGTGAGTATCGGTATTCTCGGTCGCGAGTTCGCCGCAACATCGTTGGATGATTCCGCTTTATGTTCGGGTATAAAATGCCACACGTCAATTCGTACTCCGGGCACAGATGTACCGTTGCTAGCAGTATTCACCAACAAGTTGCTGCTTGGTCACTGACGTTGCAGAAATACGCCGCGAGGAGGCGTCAGGAGAGGGCAGGTAACAACGGTAGCGTCAGTGATAGGAGTTGAAGGGTACGCCCGGATCGACCCGATCGGTTTTGCGAATGCCCTTCGAAATCCCAGCGCGGCGGGCGCGGCGGGCCATGACAGCTCTCACGACGTCGCGGTACTGACTGGCCCGGTGCATCTTCCCGGCAAGGTCATCACCAGATGGGCGATGATAAATCTTGCACGCGATTTCTTGAACGGTGAATCCCTGGACGAGCAGGTCGATCGTCATGCCGACTTCGACGCCCCACCCGGAAGCTAGGGGCTGTGCGGCAGTGAGCGCCTCGCGCGTAAGGCATCTTTGACCGGACAGCGGTTGCTGCGGGTACCAGCCCGTCAGTCGGCGAATCCATCTGCGCGCATAACCGGTCACGATTCCGCGGCCACCGGCCCCTGCTTGCGGGGGTAAGTACGCGACGGACATATCGACGTTGCCCGACAATACCGGCTCTATTAGCGGTGCACATTCGACAGCAGTCTCGCCCAAATCGGCGTCGAGGAACAGCACCGCGCGCGGGGGAGCATCTTCTGGGTCGCGCATCGCGACCACCGATGAGCCAGTTTCTAGGGCTGAGGCTTTACCACGATTGACTGAATGGCGAACCACTGTCGCTCCAGCGGCTCGGGCGACGTCACGAGTATTATCCTCGGACCCATCATCAACGACGACGATGAGGTCTACCAGTGGAATTGCGCGCGCTGCGCGGATAGTTGCACCAATGCGCTCGGCCTCATCCTTGGCCGGAATAACTACTGCTACACGATCGCCACGCACATCTAAAGTGTATATGTAAATGGTCAAGATCGCGCAAAGTTGCGCCGAGTGGGATATTGAGACGGACAGCAAATGCACAGATAATAACGCGAAGACCCCCGAGATGTACTCCCGGAGGTCTTCGCGTAAGTAGTTGGTGGACGTCGAGCTTGGGCGAAGACGCCGCCACTGTCGTCAACTACCGAAGCGTGACCTGGCGAGAAATGATGCCCGATCGTGTGCGGCGCTCTTCGGGGCTGAGTGGCTCCTCATCGGCGATGGCGGCATCGAGCTTCTTGGAGAACTCAGCCAGTGGCTTTTCGAGCTCGTCGGCTTCGGCGCCCGCGGGTAGCTCGAAGACGGGGATAAGTAGGCCCATGGCGCGGAACGCGCCAACGAAGCGGGCCTCGTCGAAGGTGAGCTCGCGTTTGCGGTGGAGGCGGGCGAGACCGTCGAGAACGGCGTCTTCAGATTCGGGGCGCACCCAGCGTACGAATTCGCGCGACATGCGGCACCAATACGCGCCGTCTGTACCCGGCACCTCGGCGGTAGGGACCATCTGCTCGGCGGTCTGTTGCACAGCGGCGCGGACGTCAGGGTTGTCGGCGTCAGCGGGGTCCACCCAATACTGGTACGAATCGTGGATCTCCATCTCTACGGGAGCCTCAAGGTCGAGGATGTCCTGAAGACGGGGGCCGGGTTCGGGCAGGTCAGCCTGAGTAAGTGAATCGCCGGGCTCAAGCTCGAGAGCCTTGAGGGTGCGGTCGGCGATATCGAGCGAGACATCGCCGGATGACATGACCGTTTGAACGGCCACGAGAAACTCGCCATCAGACCTACGTAGGGCCGCGCCCATGCCGGGCAGTAACGTCACGAACGTGACCTCGCCACCGCCGTGCTCCTCCGTTAGCTTCACCTTCATAGACGCCGACGGAATAATCTCTCGCATCGCCACCAAATCCGACTCGAACGGAATGCCCTCAAAAGGACGATCCGCAAACTGGACCCGGTTCTTCTTGCGATTCTTTCGCTCCTGCTTGCGGCGCTCGCGGCGGGACTGCTTGCCCATAGTTTCTCCTCATGGCTTCGTGTAACCCTCACGGACTAACACCACAGAATAACAGTAAAACCACGCCATTCTCACCTAAGAACGGCGAGCGATAGACGGTCTGGCCATCAGGCAGGAATCTGGGGGTAGTGGGTTGGAGGTGGGCCGGGAGAGCCTGTCGGTATCGAGGGCGAGTCGGCGGAGTCGGCACCGGTCGAGTATTGGTCCGTGCCGGCTGTTTCATCATTGCCATCTCGGATGGTCTTGTTGGCAGCGAGACGAGAATGGCGACTGAAGGTAGGAGCGCCTTGCACGAGCCCTGCGCGGGTAGGCTGGGCGCATGCCTGATTCATACGCTCTCGTCCCGGTTCTTCACGCGCTCGCTACGCATACGCCTAAGAACGAGTCGGCGAGTTTTTCTAATTTCTTGCCTTACGCGATCATTTTTCTGGTCGCTGCAGTGATTGGTGCGATTGTGAGGAATTACTTCTCAAACCGCCGCTAGGGCCAGAGAGCCATCGCCTAGACGACCTCGGTAGCGCCGCTCCGATACCGGGTTTGTCAGTAGCGGGTATCGTTACCTGCCACGTCCAGCGCCCAAGCGATCGACTCTCGCGTATAAAGATTGCGCGACGGTTTCTGTGACAGTGCTAAATCATGCCGTCCACCCAAGACTTCGAGCGTGGTGACGTTGGCGCCGAGCTTCGGGGCAAGCCGGGTCATGTCATCCACATTAAGAACGACGTCGGTACTCTTCAGTTCTTCGAGGCTCGGGTTATTGAAGTCTCCAGAGGCGTCCGAGTGGGCGAGCAGAACAGGTTCACGGATGCGCAGCCCTTCCGCGACTTCCGCATGCGCGAGGCGGACAGCTCGGAAGAATCCGGCCAGAACGGGGACTGGAGTCAACGGCTTATACGTGGGATCAAAGGAGAACTCGCCGCCATAATCGACGTGGAGGTGACGCGCGTATTGCGGCTGAAGCTTGCTGATAGGCAGGCGCGCATTGCGCAGTCCAACACGCTTTATCAGCTCGGTCAACTGTTTCTTCTCGACCTCGGGACCATTGTGGTCAAGCCAGGGAGAATTCAAAATGATGGCGTCCACGGCGCGCGGGTTATCGTGAGCGAAGAGCGCCGCATGAAGGCCACCCGTCGAGTGGCCGATAAGAATAACGCGCTTCGCACCCCAGGCACGGAGCACGTCGAGGGCCTTGCCAATCTCCTCGTGACGCACCCGCAGGTCTCGCAGGTCGTCGCGATAGCGAGGATCGCGCAAGGCCCTTCCGCCGCGGCGCATGTCCAGTCCTACAAGGGCCACTCCCGCCGCTCGCCACGCGGCCGCGTGCTCGACATGGAAGAACGAATCCACAAATCCCGGCACCCATAGAGCGGCCGTTCCGCTCGAGGCGAGCAGTTCTTGAACGTCAGCCTCGTGGACGAGAACCGCCACGTCTGGACGTCCGACGGGCATGCCGCCGTCGTCGGTACTCAAAAGGATCGATGACGCACGCCAGTTGGGCCCCAGATAATCTGGGACCGGATGGCGAAGCCACGTGGGTGGCCAGGCGGTAGTCATGGGACTTCCTAGTTGACGATGCCGTAGAGGCGGTCGCCGGCGTCGCCGAGACCGGGCACGATGTAGCCCTTCTCGTTGAGCTTCTCGTCCACGGCCGCGACCACAACGCGCACGTTCGCGCGCTCGCCAAGGTGCTCCTCGAGTGCTTGGAGGCCTTCGGGTGCGGCAAGGATGCAGATTGCAGTGACATCGCGTGCGCCGCGCTCAAGCAAGTAATCGATTGACGCAATGAGTGTGTGGCCCGTGGCGAGCATCGGGTCGAGGACGAAGCACTGGCGGTCGGTGAGATCATCGGGCAGTCGGTTCGCGTAGGTGATGGCCTCGAACGTGTCCTCGTCACGGTGCAGGCCTAGGAAGCCGACTTCGGCAGTGGGGATCAGACGGGTCATTCCCTCGAGCATGCCGAGGCCCGCACGCAGGATAGGCACGACGATCGGGGCTGGCTTTGACATGATCTTGCCTGTCATCGACGTGACGGGTGTTTCGATCTCCGTATCCACCACCTCGACGTCACGCGTGGACTCATAGGACAGGAGCATGATGATTTCTTCGACGAGCTGGCGAAAGACCGGGCTTGGCGTGTTCTTGTCGCGAAGGACGGTGAGTTTATGAGTGACAAGTGGGTGATCAATGATCTGCAGTTTCATGCTTCTAATCTAACTTGCTTTTACTGAGAGCGGTGGTGACCAATAGGGAATGTTGCCACGGCGATACGTGCCGAGCGCTACCCGTCTTCCGTACTATGGGACCAAGAGACGAAAAGGTGGCTATGAGACGAACCGACGCGGCGTGGATTGACCACGTTCTGACCCTCGCCGACGAGGCGGGAACCGCAGGTGACGTGCCCGTGGGGGCGGTTGTTGTGGACGAGTCTGGCGAGGTCATTGGCCGCGGCTTCAACACGCGTGAAGCGGACGCGGACCCGGTGGGGCACGCGGAGGTCAACGCTCTGCGTGAGGCTGGGCGAGTCCGGGGGAATTGGAATCTGAGCGGCTGCACGCTATACGTGACGTTGGAACCGTGCACGATGTGTGCCGGGGCAATTGTGAACGCGCGGATCTCGCGTGTGGTGTTCGCGGCGTGGGATCCGAAGGCTGGCGCAGCTGGGTCGGTTCGCGACGTGCTACGTGATGCCAGGCTGAACCACGTGGTCGAGGTTGTCGGTGGTGTGGACGAGCACCGGGCCAACCGCCAGCTGGTGGAGTGGTTCGAAGCTCGGCGTTGATTTTCTAATCAAGCCTCAAAATGACGAATGACTACTGGCCGAAGCTTCATCGTCTGCGAGCACAGAATTCGGGGTGAATTGAAGAGTTTTCGCCAACGGAAATCGCGAAATTGGCGAAATGCCCACAGCGAAGCCATATGGCTGCGGCAGGGTATGAGCAAATTTCACCTCACCATGTGATGTCACGCCCAGAACACCAACGCCATTTTGCCCACAGGGTCTGAAAATGGTTAAAATGGCTTGCCGAGGTGGAGTGTCCGAGAGGCCGAAGGTGCAGCACTCGAAATGCTGTGTGGTTCATAGCCACCGTGGGTTCAAATCCCACCTCCACCGCCATTAGATTTCCCTGTTCTGCCAACGATTAGTAGGACGGGGAATTTCTTTTTTCAAAGAATGGGTCCTAAATGGGTCCCGCCTTTAGTTGTGTCCCAGGTGAGGTGTCGATCAGGGCACCTGATGGAGTGTGTATCGTACATGCTTTACTGGTCATTCAACCTTTGGATAACCGAAAAGTGAACGCCAAAAAGTTCCCCTGATTCCTCGCATCCAATTGATCTGCTTATGTTTCAAGCGGCCCTGTCTGTCTGCTTAAAGCCCCACGTCGCTGTGTGTCAGGGATATAGTTGCCGGCGGGGCCAGAAGAGGATCCTTGCGCATCGGCCAGAATGAGGAAATGGGAAGTGCACGTCCCTCCTCGTGGGTTGGGGTGCGGGCCTGCCCACAGAATGCTCTCGTTTGGCACGGTGGATGTGCGACCCTGAAATGTCTACTTCCCCCAGGTCAGCAATTTATGTTGAAGTAAGGGAGGAGAGGGGAACGTATCGCTTCTGAAGAAGGCTCATTTAATCACCACTCCAACCTATTAGTTCGATGATATTTTGGGTTCAATGACTTTCGTTCATTTGGAGATTGTGAGAAGAATGGAAGCTCGATCTAAGATCATTTCAAGAATGGCTACTATATTTTGTGTCAGCCTGTTCTTTTTTGTGTCGGGCTGTGCGACTGGGAGCCCATCGTCGGTTCAGGAGCCTGCTTCTCCGTTTTCGAATGAAAGTACCCTGCCCTCCTTGGGGGATCAACGATTCTATGAAACAGTTGTAACTGATCTGTGTCAGCCTCATACATTTGTGGACATTGGGCCAGGAGAGGATTTAGGGGTACCAAAAAGAGGACATTGCATCCTAGATCCGTTGGTCTTTCCCGCGTCTGTTAGTGAGCACCCAAATGGTCAGACGGTCCATATCCTCGAGGTGGTTCCCGGGGGTGCTTTCGATGCGGTTCTCGCTAACGAGGGGAGTGTCCTGGAATATAGCGTTGAAGCGCCTCTTGGTGACAATTACCTCCAGATCATCGTTGGAGACAGCCTAGATTGGCTCATAGTTTCCGAGCGAGTACTAGTTCTTCACCCAGAGGCGCATGTGGACGAAGCGGCAGGTCCCGTTTATGTTTCTATGTCGGATGAGGAACTCATTGAGTATCGGTGCATCGCCGACTTCGTTTGGGCATTTGAGTTAAAGGAAAAATATGATGATCTGTGGGATTTGAAGATCGCGGAGATTTGGTCTCATAATCAATCTGATTTAAGCCTCTTGGAGAACTTAGTCTCCGATTTTCAGCTGCAACCGTGGTACGAGGGCAAGGATGCGTTACATAAGGAAACCTCTTGGGTGCAAGACTACTGTTCTCGTCGGGGAGGCTATCCATCTGAAAGTTACGACCGACGCTATTTGCAATCAGAGGATGATGAGCTCCGTTCAGAAATGACTGAGAGTGATAGCCAACGGGGAAGCCAAATTCCACCAGACGACGACGATTGGAGCATGTCCGATTTGAGGGCGTCTGCCGACCCTTCGGACGTTGCTGGGCCTGAATGTGAGGCGCTGATGGCGGAAACACTTAGGTTGTGGGCCCTTGGTGATGGTGATCGCGAAGCTTTGCTAGAACCGTTTACACCGGAGGGACAAGTTATTATGGGCGATCTAATCGACTACGTGACTGTTGAGGGCCTGTCGCCACTCGAGGCTAAGCGTGCTATGGGAAATATTATGTATCCAAATATCTGCAAATAGGTGGAGTTCGATGCTGCGAAGATAATCAGCGGTCGCCGGGTCGGTTCTACAAGCTGGTTTAATGAATAGTTCTTCAGAATATTGGGACGCGAATCGTCCACTACCTATCGAAGGTTTAAAGCTCTCATTAACTTAGGGGTAATCCGGTGAGAAAATATCATGGGCGAAGTGTAGGAGCGATCCTGTCATTGGTTCTCGTTCTATCGGCGTGCAACGTAGATTCGTCGGAGACAGGCGGAAGTTCTGATCGCGAAATGCAGGAGTTTTCTGTTCCCGAGGCGTTGCAAACGCTGTGCTTTCCCGAGACTTTAGTGGAACACGATTTGCAACCTTGGCTTGGATACTGCATGGACCGTGACCTGAACGGAAGAATCGACTACTACGGTTTTTTCTTCCGAAGGTGAAGCAAGGGATTATCTCGATGTACGTCACCGAGGCAGATATATGACCTTTCGCCCACTCACGACGGGATGGTGGGTGGCGTTCGTAGGTGAAGAGGAAGCTATAGAGCCACTTAATCAGTTCGGATTTACAATTGAAGAAGTACCGTATGCTCGCTCCAATTGAAAATTCAGATACTTGATGCAGGCAATACCGAGACGATCGCCGATACCGCAAAACGCAATGTCCGCTATTGCCAATTAACAGACATTAGCCCTGTTCTTTCGAGATTTTCTGGGCCCGAGCTTTGTGGGTATAGCCGACTGGCTTGCCAGCCAGCGCGCTAATGTGAGCCATCTTTGTCATTGAGATAGGTTAGTCATTGAGATAAATGCTCTTTGTGACCGAGTGGATGGCGTTGTCAAAATGCTCACCCCCGCACTCGAATCCGTCATCTAAGAAGATCTGGTCTCCAGTTTCAAACGTTAATCCGGGGGTGAGATCGACCCCGTTCACGGTAAGTCGAGAACCATCTTCCGGCCCTGTCGCCGTACCGGAGAAGATGAGCAAGCGGCCTTGGCCGTCTACGGGGCAAAGCTCGCCGTTAAGAACCTTTATTTCCGCTATGGTCGTTTCGATCGCCACGTCGTTTACTTGGCGGTGTTCTGCGAGTGTGGGAGCGCTCAGTTCTCCGCTGCTTGTGCACCCCGCAAGTGCCAAAATAAAGAAAGGAGCTGTTAATTTCCGTATCTGCATGTGAGAGCTTTCCTATCCGTAAAGTAACGACGCCGCGTAATTGTTCCGAATCTCTCGCCAATCTGGGGGCCGGCCCGCCAGATGCCCCTGACGAGATGAGCGACAATACGCCCTGATCAGGGACCTTTGGGCCTCGTCGACTACATGCGTGTACGGCAGAATTATTAACAGTTACAGGGAGGTAAATTATGTTGACGATGCCAGCAGTGTTCGTCAGGGCAATGATCGCGTTATCTCGAAGGTCCTTCAGGGATTCTCCTGAAGAATGAGTGCGTAAGACTTTTCCTGCTTGAGAAATAGTGAGGTAGTCCTTCTTAAATCCTCGGGAGAGCTTGGCTCCTTTAATGTCTGCCGCAACATTAGGGCCAGCCCCTAACGCTGATAACCACGTGTAGAAGCGTCTTACGGGAACGAGGTAGGAGTTAACGGTATTGGCGCTATACGAGCCTGCTAAGAGGGCTTTATAGGACAGCACGTCAGTGCGCTGATCGCCCCTCAACCCGTGTGTGTGGAGGTAGGAGACATACCGCCCAATGCCTTTTCGATAGGACTCTTTCGTCCGCTCGGCAGTGTCCAGCTCCGCAACCCACTGGCTCATCGCCTCGGTCAGGGCGGGCGAGACCTTCACATCCGAAAGGGTAGCCTTCAACGCAATACCCTTCATGTTTCATAGTTTACGTTATTTTTTCACTTTTGCTATCCATAATGGGAAGTCCTGTATGCGGTTTTCATGGGACGAGCTAGTGGTTGTAACCAGTTGAATCCCGGTCTGTCGCCACTGACGATTACCCTATGGAGAATAAAGAAGAACGAGCTTGTCATGCCCCGGACTCCCGCCATGAGAGTTTAAGGGCCGGGTTGCAGGCGCTGTATGGGCATGACCGGACGGTAGCTCGGCGTGAGCTTGCGTGGGTGAAGCAGAATCTCGACGCAGATCCATCGATGACACTGATTGCTGACTATTTGGAAAAAATCATCGAGAGCTAAAAAGATTGGGATCGTATGCCCCGCCATGAACAAGTTAAATGTGAGTGGGCCCAGGGATACGGGACATTTTCTGCCCTAGTTGGTGGGACAATGAGGGCAGGATCATTCATCTTTACGTGTTTGGGTTAATCCATCGTCGGAAAGCCGAGGCACTGTTGAAGTGGTCCAGGTTTTCTTCCGTTTGAGTAGTTGGGAGAATCTGGTTTATGCCAAGGAAATTTGATCAGGTTGCTTAGGATCGTGTGGTCCGGCTTATTGAGGATCGGATCTTGTCGGAGGGTCTTTCGATGCAGGCTGCGTGTCAGGTGGTTGCACCCAAACTTGGTGTTTCCTGGTACACGGCTTGTCAATGGGTCCAGCAAGCTCGTAAACACGGGCAGGTGATCGGGGCTGAGGAAGATGTTATTGCGGAAAATGCGCGGTTGCGTCGTGAAAATCAAGAGTTGCGTGACACGAATGAGTTGTTGAAAGCAGCCTCAGCTTTTTTCGCGTCAGAACTCGACCCCCAACGTCGGAAATGATTGCGTTTATTGATCAGTATCGCGATCGTTTCAGTGTCGAGTTCATATGTTCGACGTTAAAACGTGAGCGTGAAGGCGGATTTTTGTCCTCACGTGCTTATCGGGATGCTAAGGCCCGACCAGCATCACAACGTAGCCAGCGTGATGGGCAGCTTGTTGAACTCGTTATCGAGATTCATGCGCAGAATTATTCGGTGTACGGGGTGCGAAAGATGTGGCACGCTTTGAAGCGTCGTGGGATTGATATTGGTCGAGAACAAACTCGGCGAGTGATGAAACTTGCTGGGGTCACGGGCAATGGCAAGGCAAACACTCCGGTGACAACCCGAAAGTCCAGGCGGGTCGATACTCGCCCCGATCTGGTTCAACGTAACTTCACAGCGCCACAGCCCAATCGATTGTGGGTTGCCGATATCACGTATGTTCCAACCCGGAAGGGATTCGTGTACGCCGCTTTTGTCACTGATGTTTATTCACGCAAGATTGTGGGATGTGCCTTATCGGATTCGATGCGCACTGAAGCTTTGCCACTACAAGCATTGAATCAAGCCATTGATAATGCGCAAACGACCACGGGGCTGATTCATCATACTGATCATGGAAGTCAGTATGTGTCTGTGTCCTATCATCAACGTCTGGCTAAGGCCGGGTGGGCTGACCCCGTTTTGTAGGTCCATTCGTTATGTGAGTCCAGCACCCCGCTTTTGTGGGGAGAATGGATCACACGATGAGCAATCAACGAAAGCGTCACACCCCGGAGCAGATCGTCCGGAAGCTCGGTCAAGCCGACCGGCTTCTCGGTGAGGGCAACACGGTCGCCGATACTTGCCGTGAGCTCGGCGTTACTGAGCAAACCTACTACCGGTGGCGCAACCAGTACGGCGGGATGAAAGCCGACGATGCGAAGCGTTTGAAAGAGCTCGAGAAGCAGAACGCGACTCTGAAGCGGTTGCTTGCTGAGGCTGAGTTGGAGAAGGCTGCGCTGAAGGAGTTGGCTGAGGGAAACTTCTAGGCCCGGGTAGGCGTCGCGCCGCAATCACGCACCTGATTCGCCGTTCCCCCGGTTTACCGTTAAAAGGTAAGCCGGGGGAATTACTGTTTGCGCACATGGGACGGAACTTCGCGCTTTGTCCGAGACGCACTAGAATCGGTCTAGCACACGTGAAGGAGCCCGATGTCTCGCATTGGATTTGATCGCGACAAGTATAACGAGTTGCAGTCCGCCCGGATTTCGAAGCGGCGTGAAGAGATAGGCGGCAAGCTCTATCTCGAAATGGGTGGCAAACTGTTCGATGACAACCACGCATCCCGAGTCTTGCCCGGCTTCACCCCGGACAATAAAATCGCGATGCTTGAGCAGATCAAGGACGACATCGAGATCCTCGTCTGCCTCAACGCGAAGGACATTGAACGCCAAAAGAAGCGCGCCGACCTTCAAATCTCCTACGAGGACGATCTGTTGCGGCTCATCGACGTTTTCCGGGAGCGCGGTTTTTTGGTGGAAACCGTCGTCGTCACCCAAATCGACGATGACAACCACATGGCTCACGCCTTTTCCGAGCGCCTCGAGCGGCTCGGCTTAAACGTCGTCCACCACCACTCGATCCCGGGGTACCCGTCCGCCACGAAGCGCATCGTGTCGGAGGAAGGTTTCGGCTCGAACGCTTACGTGTCCACGTCGCGCGACGTCGTCCTCGTCACCGCACCCGGCCCCGGATCCGGCAAAATGGCCACGTGTCTCTCGCAGGTTTATCACGAGTACAAGCGCGGTATTCCCGCTGGTTACGCGAAGTTTGAGACGTTCCCGATCTGGAACCTGTCGCTTAAACACCCCGTCAATCTCGCGTACGAGGCTGCAACCGCGGATCTCGACGACAACAATGTCATTGATCCTTACCACCTTCAGGCATACGACGAGCAGGCCACATCCTACAACCGCGATGTGGAAACCTTCCCGCTCCTCGAAGCGCTCCTGGAGAAAATCGCTGGCGAGTCGCCCTACAAGTCGCCCACTGACATGGGCGTTAATATGATCGGGGACTGTATTTGTGACGATGACGTTGTGCGGGAAGCATCAAGACAGGAGATTATTCGCCGCTACTACAAGGCGTTGGTGGATGAGGAGGTCAACGACCTCGAGCCACTTCAATCGGCACGCATCGCCATCGTCATGTCGAAGGCGAAGACCACGACGGAGGATCGTCGCGTCGTAGGTCCGGCGCTCGCGATTCAGGAGCAGACCGGAGAGCCGGGATCCGCGATCGAGTTGCACGATGGCACGGTCATTACGGGCAAGACCTCACCCCTCCTTGGATGTTCGGCCGCGATGCTATTGAACGCACTGAAGTATTTGGCTGGCATTCCGGATGATCACCTGCTGCTCTCGCCAGAGTCAATCGAGCCAATCCAGACGCTGAAGACCCAGCACCTCGGCTCGCACAACCCGCGTCTGCATACCGACGAAGTGTTGATCGCGCTGTCAGTCTCGGCGTCCGAATCCGACGACGCCCGCCGCGCCCTCGACGAGCTTCGCAACCTTGAAGGGTGCAATGTCCACACCACCACGATCCTTGGAACAGTGGACGAAGATATCTTCCGTAACCTCGGTATCTTGTTCACCTCCGAGCCGCATTACCAACGCAAAACTCTTTACCGAAAGCGCTAGACACACTCACTTGCGCATCAGACTGGGGTGGTGTGCGGGAGATTTTGCAAGGGTCTAGGCTGAGTGCAGTAGGAGACATTTCTAAGGAGATCCATGATCGATCGTGCGGATTTGGCGCGCACAGAGCTCGGCCTGTCAGCCGCAGAAGTGGACGAGCGTCGCCGCGATGGACGAGCAAACGAACTTCCGCCACGCACGGGCAAATCGGTCAAGCAAATCGTTGAGCAAAATGTCTTCACACGTATCAACGCGATCCTCTTCGTTCTGTTCGTCATGGTCGCGATCACGGGCTCGCTCATCAACAGCATGTTTGGGTTCCTCATCGTCATCAACTCGGGCATCGGCATCATCCAAGAGCTCCGGGCCAAGCGAACGCTCGAATCCCTGACAATCGTGGGGGAGGAGCATCCGCGTGTGTGGCGTGACGGTGAGCTCAAGGAGATCACCCAAGAGGATCTCGTTCTCGACGATGTCGTGCGCGTTGGTGCCGGGGATCTCATCGTGGTGGACGGCGTGGTGGAAAATTCCGAATACCTTTCCGTCGACGAATCGAACCTGACCGGCGAATCCGACGCGGTTCGCAAATCCCCGGGCGACGAGATCATGTCTGGCTCGTATGTGGTGTCTGGCTCGGGTGATTACACCGTGACCAAAGTCGGTGCCGAATCCTACGCGGCCAAGCTCGCTGCGGAGGCCTCGCGCTTCTCGCTAGCCCATTCCGATCTCCAAGCGGGCATCAATCTTATTCTCAAATTCATTACGTGGGTGCTCGTGCCCGTCGGCCTGCTGACGATTTGGTCGGCCGTGCGCGGCGGAACCCACGATTGGCGCGCGGTGATCTTGGAAATTACGGGAGCGCTGGTGCCGATGGTTCCCGAAGGTCTCGTACTTATCACCTCCACCGCGTTTGCTCTGGGCGTGATCCGGCTAGGCCAACGCAACTGCCTTGTCCAGGAATTACCGGCGATTGAAGGCCTCGCGCGCGTCGACGTCGTCTGCGTAGACAAGACTGGCACGCTCACCGAAAACACTCTCGAATTCTCTGAAATCGTCCTGGTCGAAGGGTGCGTCGAAACGATCGACGAATGCGAGGAGGTCCTCGCACAGCTACTCGCAACTGATCCCGATCCAAACTCGACCGCACAAGCCATCATTGAACGCCTACCCCTGGAGGATGAGCAGTGGGAGGTAGGCACCCGGCAGCCGTTTAGCTCGGCTATCAAGTGGTCGGGAACGACGTTTATTAACGACGACGGCAGCTCCAGTTCGTGGATTATGGGTGCGCCGGACGTCTTGGGCGGCGATCATCCGGCGGTTGCGCAGGCTGAGGAGATTGGGGCGAGCGGACGGCGCGTGTTGTTACTTGCGCACTCGACTGAGCCGGTTGATGCTGAGGGTGCACCGGTAGATGCGCGGCCCGTCGCCCTACTCGTGTTCGAACAGAAAATCCGGTCTGATGCGCATGACACTCTTGAATATTTTGCTCAGCAGGACGTCGAGGTCAAAGTGATCTCGGGCGATAACGCCGCGTCGGTGGGAGCCGTGACTGAGCGCCTTGGCATCGAGGCGGGCCATACCGTGGACGCTCGTGATCTGGCCCTGTGGGAGACCGACCCGGAGGATTTCGCGCAGACCGTCGCAGACAACCGGGTGTTCGGCAGGGTCAGGCCCGATCAAAAACAACACATGGTCAAGGCGCTCCAAAACAAGGGCCATACGGTGGCAATGACTGGCGACGGTGTCAACGACGTGCTGGCCCTCAAAGACGCTGACATCGGAGTCTCGATGGGTTCCGGTTCGGCCGCCACTCGAGCCGTAGCCAAGATCGTGCTCCTGGATAATCGGTTCGCAACTTTGCCATACGTCGTCGCAGAAGGCCGCCGAGTGATCGGAAATATCGAGCGCGTGGCGAACCTGTTCCTTACTAAGACGATCTACTCGGCCATGCTCGCAATGCTCGTGATTATCGCGGCCGTGCCATTTCCGTTCATGCCGATTCACGTGACGATCACGGGTTGGTTCACAATTGGAATCCCAGCGTTCTTATTAGCACTCCCGCCGAATAACAATCGCGCGCGGCCACAATTCGTGCGCCGAGTGCTGAGGTTCGCGATCCCCGCAGGCATCATCGTGGGGGCGTCCGCATTCATCACCTACATGGTGGCTGCGGGATGGGACGTGCCCGAGGAGCACACGCAGCAATCGACAGCGGCGTTACTTGCGCTCATCATTCCGTCGGCGTGGGTGGTGGCCACGATCGCACGGCCACTATCACCATGGAAGCTTCTGCTGGTGATCATGCCGTTGGCAGGGTACGGTGTGATATTCAATTGGTCATTCACGCAGGAGTTATTCTTTCTTGACTCGTCGAACACGCGGATGATTGTGCAGGCGATAGTAATTGGCCTTATCGCGGCTGGTTGCATTGAGGCACTGTGGTGGATCGTGCGCGGGCTCTCCGATCTGAAGACACCCCTGTGGAAGCCGGAGCCGTTCTTCGATCGGGAAGACTATCACGAGCGGCGCAAGGCAGCCGGCAAAACGGAGCGATCACAAGAGCTAGCGCACTCACGCTAGCTCTAGGGAAACGATGGTGAGGGAGATTCAATGAATGTTCACATTCGATACTTTGCTGCTGCCGCCGACTATGCGGGTGCAGATTCTGAGGTCATTGAGGTGGGCGAGGGTGCCACCGTGAGTGATCTTGCCGAGTCAATCAAGGCATCGCGGCTAAAGGCGACGCGCAGTGAAGATTCCGACAGACTCGTCAAGGTACTCGACCTGGCATCGTTTCTTGTGAATGGCAAGCGTGCCGAGTTGGCCGATGTGTTGCCAGCCGATGCGGAAGTCGATGTTCTGCCTCCGTTTGCGGGCGGCTGACCGACATCCACATAGTTTCGCACGAATAAATCTGCCAGCCTTTCGGGTTAAGCAACGAATGGCGTGACTTTTGATGCGCGCGCGACTTTCTACGTGCGACTGCCTGATCGCACTAATCTCTGTCACGACGACCTGGCGCGAGTTCTTCATTGCCGGTCCCGCCAAGAGCCTTCACCCCAGACATGGGCGCCTTGCCGTGATGAAATAGGGCTATGACTAATCGCCATACCGATGACCGCAGACCCTTACCAACGAACCGCACGATTGCGCCGCTCGTCGAACCAGGCGCTGAACTCACCGATTTGCAACACGAGCGCTTTGCCCGCCACATTGCGCTCAAGGGCATCGGTGAGGTAGGTCAGCGCCGCCTGCTCAATGCGCGCGTTCTTATGGTGGGCGCGGGCGGCCTTGGATCGACGGCGCTTACGTATCTTGCTGCGGCGGGGATTGGAACGATCGGAATTGTGGATGCAGATCGCGTGGACCTGTCGAATCTTCAGCGCCAAGTCATTCATGCGACCGCTGCTATCGGGGAACTCAAGGTCGACAGCGCTGCACGGCGATTGCGGGAGCTCTATCCCGACATTGAGGTCATCACGTATCCGTACCGGCTAACTGAGGATAACGTCGACCAGGTGTTGGACGGCTGGGATCTCGTGCTCGACGGCACGGACAATTTACCCACCCGCTATCTCATTTCGGATGCAGCAGTTCGGCTCGGTATGCCCGAGGTGTTTGGCAGTGTGCTCGAGTGGGGTGCACAAATCTCGGTGTTCTGGACGGGGGAGCGGGCGGTAGTGGTAGGCTTCCCGAAACCCAATGGACTGAGCCTACGAGACGTGTTTCCCGAAGAAGCACCGGCCGGCTCGATCCCCAAAACCGCTGACGTTGGCATTATGGGCACAGTGCCGGGGCTGACAGGAACAATCATGGCGTCCGAGGCCGTCAAGCTTATTACCGGCGCAGGCCACCCACTGGTAGGACGCATCCTCTACGTCGACACCCTTGGTGTAAAAACCGCCGAAATTCCAATCTCACCCCTCAGTTCCTGAATGTGGACGAGGGGTGAGATTCGGAGCTCCTACATGGCATTCACGACGTAATAAACGTTGATAATCGA
>JBHWRK010000119.1:0-13881 GCA_043426715.1 Trueperella sp.
TGACTATGTGTGGCGAACGCGTCCCACCACTCGGCAAGAATAGATTGCGCTCCTACCGACCTGGTGGAGGTGACATGTCTCCTGTTCATCGGCGAATTATGGGTCTCGACACGCTTCGCGTATATCGAGATCCTTGGTTTGTGGCACTTCCGCCACCTTCCTCCCTGCTCTTAGCCATCCGACGATCGATTGTTTTCTCAAAAGCGTGGCGGTTTCGTCACCTGGGAGCGAATAAGGTCGAGGTCAAGTAGTTGGTAAACTTTTTTGGTGTTCGCTGAACGGCACCTCGTGCTCGCCGTGTCACAACTGAAAGGACACTCTATTGCGCACTCTCATCGTTCGAGCCCACCCGCTTGAGGCTAATAACTCGCGCTCGATGCAGATGACCGACGCATTCGTCGAGTCGTTTAAGAAGAGTCATCCCGACGCTCAGGTGCAGGAGTTGCGCCTCTACGACGTTGCCATTCCGGAGATCGATCTTGATCTCCTCACCGGCTGGACCTCACTCGGAGCTGGCGAGTACTTTGCTCACCTGTCCAGCGCCCAGCAAAACAAGCTCACCTTGTTTAATACATACACCCAGCAGTTCCTTGATGCGGACCTCATCGTCATCGCCAACCCCTTGTGGAACCTGTCTATTCCCACCCGACTCAAGGCGTGGATCGACACCGTCGTTGTGTCAGGTAAGACCTTCCAGTACAACGAGCACGGAGAGGCTGAAGGCCTTGCCGCAGGTAAGCGCGTCGTCCACCTCCAGGCGTCAGGTGGACACTTCGACGCTCAGGATCCGGCTTGCCAATACATCAAGGGCGTCTTCACATTCCTTGGTTGCGAGGTCGACCAGATCGTCGCCGAAGGCATGGATCACGAGCCGGATCAGGCCGAGCAGATTGTTGGAGCCGCCATTGAGAAGGTTCGCGAACTGGCAAGCACCATCTAAGACTCATCGCACTCAATGCGAAGGCTCGGCTTCGACCCGAATGACGCGTTGACACTTGCGTGACCAAGCGCGGTAGGTCAAACTTACCGCGCTTCATTTATTTGACACCGATTTATCGTGTTCGCGCGCTCAACGATGATTAATCTTCCTCACCGTACGGTGAATCTTCACCCGGCATCCACTCGACTCCCGGAACATTCCATTTTTCCGCTTTCATGATCTGGGTGACGCGTTTGGCGACCTTCCCATGCAGGCGGTCGACGAAAACCCGGCCCTGCAGATGGTCATACTCATGTTGCAAGACGCGCGCGAACCATCCTTCGGCCTCGAGCTCGTACCAGTGCCCATTCTCGTCTTGGGCGCGCAAGACGGCGTAGGGAGAGCGGCGAAGTGGGAACGGGTATCCGGGGAATGACAAGCAACCCTCGGAATCCTCAGACTTGTCAGGTTCGATGGTATCGATGGGCTCGATGAGCAGAGTCGGGTTGATAGCGACGCCCCGTTCGGGGCCGTCATGGTCGTCGTAGATCCAGACGAACATTGCCTTGTCGATACCAATCTGCGGGGCGGCGAGCCCAACACCAGGTGCTGCCTCGGTGGTCTCATACATGTCGCGAACGAGTTGCTTCAGATCGTCGTCGAACTCGGTAACGGGTTCAGACACCTTGTGGAGGACCGGCGATCCGTATACGTGAATGGGATAAATCATGGTTTAAGGGTATGCGATAGAGCCAAGCCGGTGACATCACCAACAAAGGCGGGTTTTGACTGGACGCCCACAATGGAATAGGTAAAGTTACTGGAGTTATTGATGCAAGGGCGCCGTCATGTAGCTCTTGCGAGCCCACAGGCGGGTCCTGAATCACACAGTCGTTTGAAAGGACTCCCATGATTAAGGGTTTCAAGGATTTTATTGCTCGCGGTAACGTGATGGATCTCGCCGTTGGCGTTATCATCGCAGGTGCGTTCACCGCCATCGTCACCGCACTCAACGAATACGTTCTCTCGCCGCTCATCGCTGGCATCTTCGGTAAGCCGAACTTCGACAACATCTGGACGATCTCGCTCGGCAATGATGCAACGGTTCTCCCCGGCACGCTCATCACCGCCGGCATCAACTTCCTGATCGTTGCTGCTGCACTGTACTTCTTCGTGGTTGTTCCGATGAGCAAGCTGAAGCGTGACGAGGTTGAAGACACGCCGGCCAAGACCGACGAGACCATCCTCCTCGAGGAAATTCGCGACCTGCTCCAGTCTGAACGCCAGCTTTAAGTTTCGCGCACTGTGGGCGCCCCGGTTTGCCGGAGCGCCCACTTTTTTATTCCGATTTTCTTCACTGACGGTAATGAGTTATTCGATTAGTTATTCGCCAACCAATCCGCTGCGATCACCGCAGCGGATTCTTGTTCCTCGACGCTGCGGGCGTTCAGGGACACGAGGTCCTCAGCGGTGAGTTTGGCGCTTACGGCGTTGATCACGTCGATCGCCCCTGAATCCAGCTTCGAGCTGGCCACAGGCACGACGTTCGCTGCGAGGAACAGGTTCTCGGGATCCTCGAGGACCACGAGATCGTTTACCTCAATCGACGGGCTCGCTGTATAGATATTGGCCACATCAATGTCTCCGTCCACGAGCGCCTTGATCGTGAGCGGACCGCCCGAGTCCTCGATCGGAGTGAAATTAATTTCTAAACCATAATGGTCACGCAGACCCTCCGGGCCGTGCGGACGAGCCTCAAGCTCAGAGTTCGCACCAATCGTCACTGTACCGTCGTAGTTGGTGAGATCAGCAAGCGACCACACATCGTTGTCTTCGGCGAATGAGCGGGTAACCACGTACGAATCCTGGTCGGTGGCGTCTGCCTGATCCAAAATCTGCAAATTCTCCGGTGCGGCGTCAACGAGCGCAGCATATATCTCGTCTCTTCCCGTCACAACGCTGTCTGCCACCCAGTACTGCAGTAGCGGTCCGGTGTACTCCGGAAATACATCGATAGCTCCCGATTCAACCTCGGCCATGTAGACCTCGCGCTGGCCAATGCGGTAGTCGCGCTCCACCTCGTAGCCTTCAGCTTCGAGTGCTTGCGCGTAGATTTCAGCGATGATTTCATTCGAATAATAGTCTTGAGAGCCGACGACGATTGCTTCGGCCTGCGTCGTCTCATCTGCCGGTGCGGGATCGCCCTCGAGCGCGTCTTCGTTCCCGCATCCTGTGAGGGCAAAGGTCGACAGTGCGGCTACTGCCGCGATACTGGTTATTTTCTTGAATGTCATGGTGGTTCCTTTCGTGGGCATTCGATCGAACAATTACTTGTGGTTGTTATTGGACTAAGACGCGATTGGATCGCACTCTGTGAGCAAGGGCAAACATGGAGTCAATGAACAGCGCCAAGACGATAACGAGAACTGCTCCACCAATCATTTCCTCGTAGGTCCGGGTCTTGAGGCCGGAAAAGATGAAACGCCCAAGACCGGCGTCCGCAACATAGGCGGCGAGCGTAGCGGTGGCGATGACCTGAATAACGGCTGATCGAAATCCGCCCATGATGACCGGCGCGGCGAGCGGAATTTCCACGTGTCTAAGGATCTGCCACTCTGACATGCCGATCCCTCGTGCGGACCTCACCGTTCCGCGATCAACGTTTGCCACGCCAGAATATGCGCCCGCGAGAATGGGTGGAATGGCAAGCACAATGAGGGCTGCTATGGGAGCCGACAGGCCGATACCAAAGAACAGGCCAAGTAGCGTCAATAATCCAAGTGTGGGAATTGCGCGGCCGGCACCGGCAATCGCACCTACGATTGCCTGTGCCTTACCAGTGTGACCGATGAGAGCTCCGGCTGGTAGTGCGATGGCAGCGGCGACAAGAACGACGACGGCGGTGATCACCACGTGTTCGCCCAGCCGGACGAATATACCTTCGGCCCCCATCCAGGACGTTGGATCAGTTAGCCACGACAATGTCATCTCAAACAGGTTCACGGGTGCTCACCTCCGCCATAGCGTCAGGGTCGCTAGCTATCTCGGATTCTCCGGGGTCATCCTCGACATCGTTAGTAGTGCTTTCTACAAGCGTCCACGGGAAGAGAATACGGCCAGCCAGCACAGCGAGGCCATCGAGAGCGAGTGCGAGTACAAGCGTCATGATGATGCCGGCCATCACCTCCGCCACGATTCCGCGTTGGAATCCGTCCGTGAACAGTGAACCAAGACTCTGGATGCCCACCACAGCGCCGACGGTCACGAGGCTCACCGTACTCACAATGACCACCCGAAAACCAGCAAGGATAACGGGGCCTGCCAGTGGCATTTCCACAGCGAGTATTCTGCGCAGCGGTCCGAAACCAAGGGCGATTGCCTGGTCACGCACCTCGTTCGATACAGCCTCGAAAGCATCCGCGACCGTGCGAGTCAGCAAGGCGACGCCATAAGCACTCAGCACCACAACCATCGTGGCGGATGACCGGATTGGGGTGCCAGTTAGCACCGGGATGATGATGAACATCGGCAGGGACGGAATCGCGTAGACCACTCCTACCAGTCCGAGAATCGCTTCACGGCCAAGCCTCCAGCGGTTGGCTAACCTCCCAAGAGGTAGGGCCACCACCAAGCTCACCGCCAGCGCTGCCACCGAAAATGCGAGGTGAATTCCGGTTAGCTCGGCAATCCACTGCCAATTATTGACAACCCACGTCATTCCAGCCGCCCCAATAGGCGCCCCGCACCGTCAGTGATGAGCCGAGCGCCGTCGTCGTCGTGAATCTGTAGCGATCGAGCTCCCGACGTGAGCCCAATGAAGGACGCGACAAAATCGTCGGCGGGATTGGTCAGGAGATCGCTAGCCGTGCCGCGTTGGGCGATCCGGCCACCATTGGCGAGAACGATGATGTCGTCGCCGAGTGTGAATGCCTCGTCGATATCATGCGTGACAAACAGAATCGTTTTGCCGAGCTCAGATTGGAGGCGACGGATCTCAATCTGAAGATCTCGACGAACGATTGGATCGACGGCGGAAAATGGTTCGTCCATTAACAAAATGTCCGGGTCTGCAGCGAGCGCCCGTGCCACGCTCACGCGCTGTTGTTGGCCACCCGACAATTGGGCCGGATAACGGCGTGCGAGGGACGGATCGAGACCCATGATGTCGAGCAGTTCGAGGCTTCGCGCTCGAGCCTGCTGCTTCGAGGCCCCACGAAGGAGGGGAACGACTGAAATGTTGTCCACGACGGTGCGATGTGGGAGCAATCCCGCCGACTGCATGACGTAGCCAATTGAGCGGCGAAGCTGGACTGGGTCGACTCCCGCGACGTCCTCGCCGTTGACCAGCACACGACCGCTTGAGGGATCGACCATCCGGTTGACCATGCTGATGAGGGTGGACTTGCCACTACCGGACGAACCGACGAGCACAGTTGTGGAATGTTTAGGCACTGTAAAGGACACGTTCGAGACAGCTTGCGTGCCGCCAGGGTAAGTTTTGCTGACGGAGTCGAATTCGATCACATCAAACCCTTCGTTATCGGGCACCGTCTGCCCACCGTAATTTCCAAGCCTACGGGTCTGCACTGTCGGAGGCCGGACGTTTTTCCCGATAGGGAAATTTGGAATGATGGAACCTCACGAGCCGAGCTCGCGTCATACACTGACGAAACTTGTGGGAAACCGCCGATCGGAGGACACGTGGGCAACGAACCAGAACGCACCACGGACGGACGCTACCTCGTGGTCAAAGGCAGACGCTGGCGAGCCACAGATCCGTCAATCCCTGAGACATTGCGCCAGGAACTCGTCAATGAGCTCATGCGATCACGGCGTGCAGTCAAAACTCACGGCGACGACGCACGCCCAATGGTCAATGACGCGAAGATTGCTCTTGGTGAGCGCGGCGATCCGTGGTGGGAGCCGACGCCCGAGGGCCAGCGAGCCCGGTTAGCCGCCACCATGCGCGCCCTCCTTCGCGGGCGCAATGGAACCATCTGCCCAAGCGATGCCGCTCGCGTGGTGGGAGGCAAGAACTGGCGGAGTCTTATGGATGTGACACGAGACGTCGCAGTCGAGCTATGCCGAGAAGGCGTGGTTAAGATTCGTCAGAATGACAACTCCACGGAATGCGAACTACCCGGCGGCCCGATCCGAATCGGACCAGGAGCAGGTCTTCAGCGCTGACTTCCTAGTGTTCCGCGGTCCCGAGGCGGGCTTGTGAACACTCAACTGATCCCATGTCAGTGTCGTGAGATCACGCCACGTCGCCCTGCTTGGCACCGGGCATCGGAGAAATAAACTGTTCCGGGTCGAGTGGCGGTTTCTTCGAGCTGGCAAGGCGTTGGCGGAATGAATCGTCGATATCGCCCACGTACAGCCATCCCATGAGGTGCTCATGGTCGGCGAGCCCATGGGCCTGACGCACTGGTTCCGCATTCGCAAATACGCCCGTGCGCCACATGACTCCCCAGCCTGACTGCCACAGCGCGAGTTCTAGCAGGTGGCCCGCTCCTGCGGCCGTAGCGAGTTGTTCCCATTCGGGAACGGCGGGATGGATCTTAGGACTGGCGACGAGGGCGATGAGCAGTTCTGCACGGAACGGCTTCGTATTATACTCGCCCGCCTCACGCTCAATTCCTTGAGCACCGTCGAGCGCGTCGGCGAGAAGCATGCGATCATCGCCACGCATAAGAATCAAACGCCACGGGCGGAGCGCCTTGTGATCGGCCACCGGAGTCACCGCTGCGAGAAGTTCGGCAATCTCCGAATCGGTCGGGGTGTTAGATCCCACCTTCGACACCGACCGCCGGCGTGCCATCGCGTCCAGAACTGGATCAGAAAACACCTGCATAAATGCACCTCTCATCTAGGACCTTCATCCTATGCCCTGAGTGTGCCCTGTTTCCGTGGAACTCCTTACACATTTCCTGCGGGCGAAAGATTTTCACAATAAAAGATGCGAACCCGCACGCAGTAGGACCGCTCGCGGGACGCGCAGTGGCCGCGACACGAGGCCACAATCGCTATCGATTGGCGTCTTCTGCAACAGCCAACAGGTGACCGCACGAGTCCATCGACGCAAACAAGGTATCCTCATCCGCTTCCGGGAACGCCGCATACGGATCACCCTCGGCAGTTCCGTTGATAAAGCCGTCGGACAGGCTGTCGTAAGCATCGTCGGTAACGCAGGCGTAGAACTCATAGAACTTCCCCGCATCCACGCACTGGTTCCCGAACTCAAGTCCATGGCCTGCTCGAAGCCGGCACGGAAGGTTTCCCTTATGCTTAGGAGCGAATGGCTAGAACGCGCTGTCACGAGTTTCGCGCAAGCTGGAGCCGAGCGCGACAAGTGGGTCGGATCATATTTGTGTGTCACACCTCTTGATAGATCGCCCTGCGGCGATATGATCGACACATGACGATTTCTTCGACAGCCAGCCTTTTGGCAATTGACGACGACGCCACCGCGGCTTACGCCCACCTATTCCAGGCATTTTCGGAGCCGACACGGCTGGCCATCCTCCAACATTTATCTTCTGGCGAGCACCGAGTGTCCGACCTTGTAGATCACATGGGCCTTGCACAATCCACGGTGAGTAAGCACATCGCATTCCTCTCGGAGTGCGGGTTACTCACTGTCCGGATGGAGGGCCGATCCAATTGGTATGACCTCGCCGAGCCGGGCCTCGTTCGCATCATGATTGCGGGCGCGGAAGAAATGCTGGCCGCCACGGGGAATCCTGCCGTGCTATGCAGCCATATCCGAGGTGATCGCGCATGAGCCATAACCATTCGCATGCCCACTCACACGGTCCCACCCCGGAAGAAGCCGCGCACTCGCCTGCTGTTAGGCGCAGACTCGCCATCGCATTCGCGCTGATTTTTTCTATTGTCATCGCACAGGCCATTGGTTCGTGGCTGTCGGGTAGTTTGGCGCTCGTAGTGGACATGGTCCACTCGCTCGTAGACTCCACTGGATTGCTCGTCGCGCTGGTCGCAGCGACACTCATGACTCGCCCGCCATCTAAGCAACACACCTGGGGATTTCGTCGCGCCGAGAGTATCGCCGCCCTTGGACAGGGTGCACTCCTACTGGGAGTGTCCATTTACGCTGTCGTTGAAGGAATTAGCCGAATCCAAAATCCGCCGCAGGTAGATGCTCGTGAGATGATTGCGTTTGCCGTCGTTGCGCTGATTCTCAATCTTTCCGCGATGGCCGTACTGCACTCGGATCGCAACGCCAACCTCAACATGCGCGGGGCGTTCCTTGAGGTGCTCATGGATGCGCTCGGCACTGTGGCCGTCATCGTCTCCGGAATTCTCATGCTGACTACGGGCTTCGCGCTTGCAGACACAATCGCGGCCTTCATCATTGCCGCCATGATCGCACCGCGAGCGGTGCTCCTATTGCGCAGTGCAATGAGGATGCTCATGGAGTTCACCCCCGAGGGCATTAATATTGACGAGGTACGTTCGTGCCTCATGGCAGTGGATCACGTGGTGGACGTGCACGATATCCATGCCTCACAAATCGCCACGGGACTTCCGGTGTTGACCGCCCACGTCGTCGTCACGGACGAGTGCTTTGAAACCGGGCATGCCGTGGGAATCCTTGAAGATGTGCACGCATGCGTGCGCGAGCACTTCGATGTGTCGATCAAGCATTCGACGTTCCAGATTGAAACGGCGAGCTTTGCAGCAAATGAGCCGAAGGAGGTCATCCACAACTAGGCGATGGATACGCCTTGACGATGTCGGTGACCGCGGGTATTGGCGAGGCGAACGTTACGGCCTGGCTGGGCCGTCCTCAATCCCCTGCACGGTTGCGATAATCTGACCGCCGTCCTCGTCATAGAGCAAGCCTGCGCCCTCGGGCGATAGGTGGAATGGAACGAGGATCGTGCCCGGAGTGTCCTCAACATAAGCCATCGCCACGTTTCCGGTGAGCACGTTGTGTGCACGAATCATGTCGCCAATGCGCAAGTACACGAAAACACCGCCAACTGCCGCGATCGACGTGTCATCGGTCATTGCCTGCGACCACAGCAGATTGTTCTCCATATCGAACGAATGCAGACCAGCGCCATCGAGAACGATGAGTGTGCCCGTCATCGGGTCCTCACCCATGTCGCGAGCGCCGTCGATAAGAACCTCTCCGGTGGCCAAGTCGATGACCGGTCCCGGGCCATCGCTAACCGAAAGCAACGCGTAGTTCGTCGCCGCCATCTCATTCACGGATCCGCGGAGAGAATCTGCTTCCCAGCCATGATCACTGACGTCAAAACTCCACAAAATGTCGGGGCTCGTCGAGGTGCGAGCGCTCAGCATGTCACCATCTAGATAAAGTACGGTGCCCTTGAAGTCTCCGAGAATTCGAACCTCGTCGGTAGCTTCGTCAACAATCACGGACCCATCATCAGGATTAAGCGCCATACGCGCTCCACCCTCACCCATAAAGTCCTCGGGCGGAGCGGCGAACACGAGACCTGGACCCTGGTACGGACCTGCTGTGTTGACCGGTCCCCACAGGACCTCTCCCGTGTGCAGGTCGTACGCCGTAGCCGAGTTTTGTGCCACCGCCTCATCGGTGGTCTCCGTATCGAGCAGGACTGCAATCGCCCCGTTATCGCTCATCCGAGATAGCGCGAATCCAGTACATGATTGAGGCCTTTCCACTGTCCATAGCACCTCACCGCTCGCTGCGATCGCTTCAAACTGAAGCGCGTGGCCGAGATCTTTCGCGCTCACGTAAACACCATCGGCGTACTGGGCGGGCGTAATCCACTCGGGGTCGATGATCGTCAGGCCGTCAAAGGAGTTCGGCACATTCATCGCAGACACATCAACGACGACGGGCTCGTCAGTCTCCGTCTGAACCTCACGGTTAATTTCGGTTCCAGCAACGGCACCTGAATCGCCATTAGGAGTGGTCGACGTGCATCCGGCCAGAGCGAGACTAGCCACTGCGGTCAGTGCCGCGAGGCGGCGAAAATGAACTCCGGTCATGACATTCCTTATTTCTCTCGGACAGAAATGATGTTCGGCGCGTACGGATCGATTCCTGCAAATTTCTCATCGGTACCTGCAATGGCATCGCCTGCAGTAGTAGCGTCGGCCTCAGCGGCTGCGCCAGCCATGCTAACAGCCTCGGATGCCGTATCGGCGTCGTTCTTCGAGCGGCGGCGAAACCAGAGCCCCAAAATGATCCCAGCAATCACCACAATCGCGATGACGTCGAAGATCGGGTTGGTCAGCACTTGAGCGGCGTTTTGCAGACTGGCTTGGACGTCGAGCGAGACGAGTTCTGGTACGCCAACCAGCCCGTTGGTTGTCCAAAAGAGGATGCCGGTTGCGGTGATAAGCACGCCGGTGAGGACTGAGGTGGTGTGGAATTCCCAACCGAGCACTTTAAAGGTGCGACCGCGCAGAACCGATCGGCCGCGTTCACCAAGGGGACGCCAAAGCACAACGATGATCAGTAGCGGGACGACCATGCCCGCGCCGTAGGTAGCCAACAGCAATCCTGCGGTCACGCTACTGCCACTGACTGCGGCCATTGTCAGAACGGCGCCAAGGATTGGACCCGCACAGAACCCGGCCACACCCGACGTGGTGCCAAGCAGGAATGTTTTTGCGAAACCGGTGGCCGCCTTCGACTTGGACTGGCGCGCGTCCTGCCCTGGCATGAGCTTCCCCGGGTCGAAACCGAATCCGAGGATTTGGACGATGCCAAGCACGATAAGAAGTATCGACGAGACGGTGATAAGAGTGCTTCTGTGCGTCACAAACAGCGAACCAAACGCCCCCGCGCCGATACCAAGTGGCACGAGAACCACAAGCAGCCCCGCGTAAAACACGGTGGCGTGTAGAAACAGCCGTGGCCCCGAATTCACCGTCGAGGCGAAAAATGCTGGTAGCAAGAGCGCGGCACAGGGCGAGAGAAGTGCGAGGATGCCACCAACAAATGCCGTGACGAAACCAATATCCACGTGAGCTCCGATTAGTTGGACGCGTCGAGCGCGGCGTCGATCGCCTGAGTGAAGACGGGAGTGGGCTGAGCGCCCACGATCGGCTCACCGTTGATGATGAAAGACGGCGTGGAAAAGACTCCGAAGTCAACCCCCGTTTGCATGTTCGCAGCCACAGCTTCCTCGACTTCAGGCGAGGCGAAATCAGCCTCGAACTGGTCGACGTCGAGGCCGAGATCACCGGCCATCGCGATCAGGTTGTCTTCGTTGAGTTCCGACGGACTGAGGAGCTGGCCATCCGGGAATAACGCCTCGTGAAACTCCCAGAACTTGCCCTGCTGACCGGCTGCGTACGCTGCGAGCGCCCCACGATGTGAATCGTCGCCGAAAATTGCAATGTCGTACCACTCGATCCGGAGCTGACCAGCATCTACATACGGTTGAAGCTGTGGCAACGTCTCGCCCGACCACTTGCCACAGAACGGACACTGGTAATCGGAAAAACCGACCATCACAACGGGGGCGTTGACTGCTCCCATCGCAAGTGGGTCGCCATCTTGAAGGCGTTCGAGCGACCGGTAGTCCGGGGTGCCTGGCTGTTGGACCTGGGACGGCGGCTTCGGCCCCTGTGCCGGCGCGTTGGCTGCGGTGTCCACCGGCGCTGGCGCCGCGTCGTCGTTGCCCGACGACCTTCCAAGAATGTAACCGATCAGTGCCGCCGCGATAAGAACGACGGCGATCGGCACCACCCAAGAAAGTACCTTCTTCTGCGTGGCCATGTATCCCCTTTCAACAGCAACGGTAAAGTCTGACCCTAGCCAAGCTAGGCGCCAAATGGAGTGACGCCGAATACATGCGATCGGCCCGGAGGGCGAGCATCAGCATAGACTTGGGCCTAAAGATTGAACCTCAAGGAGGCTCCCATGAAAATCACCAATGCACGGCTCCGCGGACGTGACGGGCTGTGGACTATCACCGTGAACGACACGATTGAGTCAATTATTCCAGCGAACAAGGATTCGTCGGCTTCCACAGATACTCACGGTCCGGAGTCGATGACGGGTGAGGTGTTCGACGCAGACGGCAAGTTGGTGACGGGGCAGTTTGCAGAGAACCACATTCACCTCGACTATGCATATTCGGCAGGCACGCCTCGCGAGAACCAATCTGGCACGCTATTTGAGGCGATTGAAATATGGGCCGACCGCAAGAGTGGCGGCCACCAGAATCATGAGGACATAAAGAACAACGCACGGGCGGCGGCGAAGAGCGCGGTTTCTCACGGCATGGGCTTCATTCGCACACATGTGGATGTAACGGATCCGGACCTCACCGCGTTCTATGCACTGCGTGAGCTCAAAGAAGAGATCGCTGATTGGGTTGATCTCCAGCTCGTTGCGTTCCCACAAAATGGCATTTATGCGTTCGAAGGCGGCGAGAAGCTGATGGAGCGCGCGATGGCTGAGGGCGCCGACGTCGTGGGCGGAATCCCGCACTTGGAACCAAGCTACGACCTCGGCACACAGTCTGTGAAGTTTATTTTCGACCTGGCTGAGAAGTACGCCGCTCGAGTGGACGTGCATTGCGATGAGATCGACGACGTCCAGTCGCGCTTCGTGGACGACATGGCGAACGAGACTCGGGCGCGTGGAATGCAAGGCCGAGTGACGGCCGGCCACGCTGTGGCAATGGGCTATTATCCGCCTGGCTACATGGCTCGCCTCCTGCCGAAGCTGCAGGAGGCCGAGCTGGCGTTCGCAATCGCACCGAACGAGAATTTACAGTTGCAGGGACGTGACATGGCTCCACCGGTTCCGCGTGGCGTGGCGCCCATTAAGCAGTTGGTGGACGCGGGGCTGTCCGTCGCATTTTGTCAGGACTCAATTTCTGACCCGTGGTACCCGGTGGGTGTAGGCAATCCGGTGCGCAACCTTGATTCAGGTTTGCACGTCGGGCACATGCTCGGCGCGGATTACCTCCATCGGGCGCTCGACTTCATTCAGGTCAACCCATCTAGGAATTTGGGTGTGAGTGAGAAAAATTCTCTCAAGGTTGGCGGACCGGCTAATCTGCTCGTGCTCGATGCCGAGTCGGATCGGGACGTTGTGCGCTTCCATCCAACTGTTCTGTTGTCTATTCACAACGGCAAGGAAGTCTTCCGCGCAGAACCGGCCAAGTACACCTGGTCGGTCTAGCACAAGCAGACACGTGGGCATTCACCTAGTGGCATCGCAGCATTTCTAAGGCCCGAGGACGAGATCATGTAGTTCCGATCGTCTTCGTTTTGCCGCAGGGTGATAGACCTTGAACTATTCGCCCTTGGATACGTCGGGGAGCTTCGAGCCTGCGAATACGCCGACGAGGCCCATCACCGCGAGGAACAGAAGTGCCCAGTTGACATGGAGAACTGCGAGTGCCGAGCTGATCGCACCGACAAGGAGCAGGATGATTCCCATCGCCGAGTTGGACACGGCAACGTAGGTCGTGCGCATATCACCCTCGGCCATGTCGACGACGTACGTCTTTCGGCCTACTCGGACGCCAGTGTGCATAAACGTGAGCAGGAAGTAAGCGATCACAAAGATTGCGTTTCCAAGCCAGCCCTGCCCCTCGAATATCGGGAGTGCCACGAGGGCAACGGTCGCAAAAATGGCCAAAGATGCGACACCGGCGCCGATCGACATGAGCTTTTTACTTGAACGATCTGCGAACCGACCAAACGCACGGCCACCGAGCATTCGCGCTAATCCCGATGCGATGATAAACCCGCCGAGCCCAGCCAGCCCGGAAGCACCATGCTGGATCGACAAGGTGACAATGAACGGTGGGGAAAGCGAGGAAACGAGTAGCAGGCTTCGGACGCCCACGAAATTTCGGAACCGCTTGTCCTCACGTAGCAGGCGGATCGAATCCCGTAACCAGCCTGACGTTTCGTTGCCTGCTGAGCGATCATCGTCGTTGGAATTCTTGTCCGAATTGCTATCGGAGAAG
>JBHWRK010000120.1:0-13926 GCA_043426715.1 Trueperella sp.
GATCTGATCATCCTCCGGGCACGTGACCTCGAGGGCGATCATACGGTTGTGTGTGATCGAGAAGAACGGGAAGTAACCGTGCAGCTCTCGGCCTTTATCTTGAGGATAGTGAACGGCCGAGACTCCGAGACACAGCTCGAAGCGAAGGTCCTGATCGTCACGCAGGTAACGGGCCACGTCTACGAGGCGCTCACGCTTGATGAAAATCACGAGCTGATCGTGTTCGACCGAGACCTTCTCAATGACGTCTTTTTCGGAGTAGCCATCGGCCTGAGCAAGTTCGATGATGATGTCTACGACCTCGTCAAACCAGCCACCGTACGGGCGGGTTGCCGGCGGGGCCACGACGAATGTTTCTTCCTGACCGCCAAAGCCCGTGGTGTCGCCAGTATCTTGGACGCCCCACATCCCCTTACGACGGGCGATGACCGACGGACCAAATCCACCGGTCTCTGCGATTTCATCACTCACGCCAGCAGTCCCTTTCTTTCCTCAACAGGGATCGCATCGAGCGCGGCCTGTTCGGCCTTGCGCGCGATCTCCTTGCGGTGCTCGCCAATCGGGCGGCCCTCAATGTGGTTGTTACGAAGTTCAAAGATTGCGTTGATCAGCATCTCCGGGCGCGGCGGGCAGCCGGGCAGATAGACGTCAACAGGCACGATGTGGTCCACGCCCTGGAGGATGGCGTAATTGTTGAACATGCCGCCTGACGATGCACACACGCCCATGGAAATGACCCATTTGGGCTCCATAAGCTGATCGTAAATATTGCGTACAACCGGAGCCATCTTCTGGCTAACTCGGCCCGAGACCAGCATGAGATCTGCGTGGCGCGGCGAGGCACGGAAAACCTCCATACCAATTCGCGAGGCGTCAAAACGGACAGCACCAAACGCCATCATCTCAATAGCACAGCAGGCCAGACCCATCGTGACAGGCCACGGCGAGCGCGCCTGCGCCCAGCCACTGACAGCCTCAATGCCATGAAGGAGCTTGCCTGATGCCTTTTCTTCAATACCCATATTTTACTCCCACTCAAGTCCGCCGCGTCGCCACTCATAGATGAACGGGACGGTAATGAGGAATACAAAGCTTGCAATTGCAATAACGCCGGCAACGCCGAGCTGCCCCGCAGTGACTGCCCACGGGTAGAGGAAGACCACCTCAATATCGAAAATAATGAACGTCATGGCCGTCAAGAAGTACTTGATCGGGAAGCGTCCCTCTTGGCCGGCGCTGGGTGTGGGTTCCAGACCGCACTCGTAGTTAGCGACCTTGACGCGGTTATAACGCTTGGGGCCCAGAATGGCAGACACCAACAGTCCCGCCACAGCGACCACGCCAGCGGCAATGATCATCACTAGGAATGGAACATACGAATACATCAGTCCTCCACATGTTCTTTCAACGTTGAAAGGCTCAGTGCCTGTGCAAGCACAACACCATTAACCTTACAGGTTTGATCTAAACTTTTCGGTCTCATGCCTTCGGGACCACCTTGGTCAACGCGGTAATGAGACGATCCATCCAATCGCCACCTCGGCGATCATACGCATCGGACAAAAGCTTCATCACGAGCGTCATGAGCGTGGGGCGGGGAAGCCCATATTTGACGCATAAATGCATGATTTCTGGGCGCTCGATAAGAGAGGCAAAGATGCGGCCAAGCGTGTAATAGCCGCCGAGTTCGAGCTCAAGTTCTTCCGGATATTGCATCATTGCCCGGTCTTGCTGACCGAGGGTCGGGCGCAGGAGCGCCTGGGCAATGAAATCGGCGATGAGGCGTCCGGAGGCAAGTGCATACGCAATACCCTCACCGTTAAAAGGTGAGACCATACCCCCGGCATCACCAACAAGTGCCAAACCGTTCGCATAAAGCGGCTTGCGGTTGAATGCCATCGGAAGTGCGGCACCGCGGATCGGACCGCGCTGAGTCTGCGCGTTTAGCTCCCACTCAGCAGGCGTATTCGCGAGCCAGGCCTGGAGTACCTTGCGATGATCAACTCCGGTGGGCTTCGCCGTCGACGATAGGCTGCCAAGCCCCACGTTGACCAAGCCGTCTCCCACAGCGAACGCCCACGCATACCCGGGTAGCTGTTCAGATTCGTTCGGCTTTCCGGCCCACAGTTCAAGCCAGGACTCCATCATGTCTGTCTGAGACAGCGGCGATTCGAAATAGGTTCGCACGGCCACGCCCATCGGGCGGTTTTGTGCCTTCTCGCGTCCGACCGAGGTGGACAGGCGGGCTGACACTCCCCCGGCATCCACAACAAAACGCGCCGAGAACGTCATTTCGTCCTTGCGGTCCCGCGTATTGCGAGCCTTCACGCCGACGATGCGGCCAGACTTTTCGTGAATGACTGGGCCGGTGACCGTCACACCTTCGCGCAGGCGGGCACCAGATTCGACAGCGCGCCGAATCAAGATCTCATCAAAATCCGTACGGCGGTTCGCACTGCCCCAATTGGGTTGCGAAGCCAACTCGGGCCACGGAACTTCGATCTGGTGACCAGCACCGTATGCACGGATGCCGTAATTACGAACCCAGCCGTCTTCTTCCTTAAGCGTGATGCCCATCCGAATGAGTTCACCCACTGCACGCGGAGTCAGTCCGTCGCCGCACACCTTGTCTCGTGGGAACGTCGCCTTCTCCAAAACGAGAACATCAACACCGTTTTGCGCAAGGTAGTGGGCTGTTGCCGCTCCTGCAGGTCCGCCTCCTACGACGATGACATCTGCATGCTCAGCCATATACTTGCCCTTTCCGTGGCGTGAATAATTTATTCGCGCCATACCGCCCGATAGTCTACGCACCTTGAGGGGTCATGAGAAATTATCACGGACCCATTTACGCAAGTGTTGACTTTCTGAAATCAGCCCCAGCGACACCGTCGATGCGACATCGTCAGCGTTCGGCCTTCTCCGCTCTGTGAAGCGCAACTACGCCGTTCGTCAAATTCCGGTACTCGACGTTCGTCCACCCGGCATCCGCCATGTGCCCTGCGAACTCTTCTTGGGCCGGCCAATCCTCAATCGATTCGAAGAGGTACCTGTAGGCCGCCTTGTTCGAGGAGAAGAGTGATGCCACAACTGGCATGAAGTCTTGGAGATAGAAATGGTAGGCCATGCGGAAGAGTCGGTTCGTCGGGCGTGAGAATTCGGCCACAACGAGGCGGCCACCCGGCTTAGTCACACGCAACATCTCGCGTAGGGCCTTGTGGGGATCTTTTACGTTGCGCAGACCATACGAAACTGTGGTGACATCAAATGTGTTGTCTGGAAAGGGCAGGTCCATGGCGTCCGCCTGGACGAACTTCATGTGAGGATAGCGTGCACGCCCCTTCTTGATCATGCCCTCGGAAAAGTCCGAGGCAATCACGTCTGCCCCGTATTCGGCGTAGCAGTTTGCCGACGAGCCGGTTCCCGCTGCGATATCGAGCACTTTCAGGCCGGGCCGCGGCGCAATTGCTTCGCGGGTCGCAGTGCGCCAAACCCTAATAAGACCGCCGGTTAAAATCCCATTCGTCACGTCGTACTTGCTCGACACCATGTCGAACATCGAAGCAACATCGTGCGGGTTCTTTTCAAGAGTGGCTCTATCCATGACTGCATTTAATCAAATTGCGACGTAACATCGTTACTTGTGTTCGAAATTCCACATTTACGCGCCCAAACTACCGAGCTGCCGCACGCTCCGGTCTTAACGTCCTCGTTACGCTCTGAACGCGGGACGATCGCCTGGATTCGCGACGGAAAAGGCTTCGTCGCCGCCGGTGAAGCCGCCCGCTACGACCACGGTCCAGATACCGCGAATACGCGATTTGCTATGGCCTCGCAGTGGTGGACTGAGGTGTTGGCCAGCGCGGAGATCCGCGATGAGCTTCAAGGTCGTGCCACCGGCTTGATCTCGGTTGGCTCCTTCAGTTTCACGTCTAACTCATCCGCTGGATCTGCGCTGATCGTTCCGCAGGTCGTGGTGGGATGGGACGGCGAGCGCGGTTGGATCACCTTCATCGGCCCGACGGACCGTGACGTATTCGACACTCTCAGCCCCGACGCCACGGAACTCGTTGACGCAGCTTTGCGCCCCCGCGACGTCGAGTATTCCGGACACGGCCACGCCCGTGTTGTGCCAAACGGTCGGGATGAGCACGAGGCCGCCGTCGTCAATATTCAGCGGCGCATTGCCGCAGGCGAGGCGGAAAAGGTGGTGCTCGCCCGCCAAATCACGGTGGAAACCGACGAACCGATCGACGAACGCTACGTCATCGACCGGCTGGCCGAGACCTATCCGCAAACGTGGACGTTTGCCGTGGACGGTTTAGTCGGCGCGACGCCAGAACTATTGGTGGCAACGACGGACCGCTCGGTCCACGTCCAGGTGCTGGCGGGCACGCTCCCCCGCGGCGGAACTGACGACGCGGGAACACTGCAGGCGTCCGACAAGGACGCGGCTGAACACCGTCTGTCAGTTGAGTCTGTGGTCAAGGAGCTCGAGAAGATCGCGACATTGCACGTGGGTGAGACCTTCGTGCTGGAGTTGCCAAACGTCGTGCATCTGGCAACGGATGTGCGAGCGGACCTCGAATTCGACGCGACCGCGCTTCAAGTAGCAGGTGCGTTGCATCCGACGGCGGCGCTGGGAGGAACGCCGACACTCAAGGCGCTGGAAATTATCTCGGAAGTCGAAGGAATCGACCGCGAGCGCTACGGCGCGCCCGTTGGCTGGATGGATGCGCGCGGTGGCCAGTGGTGTATCGCGTTGCGATGTGCGCGAATCGACGGCAATCGTGCGATCGCATGGGCAGGCGGAGGAATTCTTGCCGGATCCGACCCGGATGCCGAGTACACCGAGACCGTGGCCAAGTTCGCGCCCATCCTTGGGGCGCTCGGCGCCAAGTAACCGCGGACCAGCACGGTTCGTTCGTTCCTGGACCTGCCCGCGGATGTTCTTATCCGGATCCGACATCGCACTGACGAATGCTTGTGACCGAGCGACGTTCTGCACAGTTCTTTGACGTATCGGAACGGTTACATAATTGCACCGAGCCCGACTCGCAAAAGTCTTGCAGGGATCACGAGGAAGTTCTGCGCTGATTAATCTGCAATGTGGCTTAGTCCGCGCGGGTGGCTAGCGTGACGTCCACTTCGAGGAGTTCGCCGTTGCGCACGAGAATTAGCGAGATAACGTCGCCTGAGGCGAACTGCCGAACGTAGCCCGTGAGCGCGAGCGCTGAGGTTACATTGCGACCGTTGACCTTGAGCACCACGTCTCCGGCCTTCATTCCTGACATATCCGCGGGAGTTCCGGGCTCGACGTGGCGGACCTCTGCGCCCGTCCAGTTCGTGCCATCCGCATATCCGATGCCATCAACGATCGACACGCCAAGGAAAGCATGCTCGGCCACCCCATTGGTGATGAGTTCACCGGCCACGCGCTGGACGAGATTCGCAGGGATGGCGAAGCCGAGGCCGATCGATCCAGCTTGGCCCTCGTTGTCGCCGAGCGACGCAATCGAAGATGCCACGCCGATCACCTGTCCTGAAACATCGAAGACGGGACCACCCGAGTTTCCCGGGTTTACAGCCGCATCGATTTGAATCGCGTTAGTGATGACCCGGGTTGAATCGGCGCTGCTACTTTTCCTAAACGTTTGTACGGGGCGGTCGAGCGCCGAGACGATGCCGGTGGTCATCGTCGATGAGAGGCCGAGCGGGTTACCGATAGCGGCGACGGAATCGCCCACCACGACCTGCGACGAATCACCAAAACGCGCCACCGTCAGATCACTCGGAGGAGACTGTAGCTTTATGACCGCAAGGTCGGTGGACTCATCCACGCCAACGATGTCTGCCTCGTAGACGCGGCCATCGTGAAGCGTCACATAGACGGCGGTCGCGCCGCCCACCACGTGCTCGTTCGTGATGATGTGACCCGCTTCGTCGATGACGAAGCCCGATCCGGCCGACGCGCCGGCTTCTTGCGAAACGTCGATAGCAACCACCGAATTTTCAACTGCGCCAGCAACCGTGGCCCAATCCGGCCCTGTCCCGTCCGTTTCAATGATTTCTGTGGTGCCCGCGGTGAAGTTAGTGGGTGCTTCGGCTGGTCGCGCATTCACCCAGCGCGCGTTCATGACGCCAACGCCAAGCATCCCTCCGAGCAGCGATGCGATAAGGCCGACGACGACGAGTGCCACCCAGCCCGGTCCCTTGCGTTGTTTCTTGGCTGGCTTAGCCTGCTGGGTCTGTTCCCAATTAGACCATGGCAAATCTCGGGCAGTGGGCTGTCCGCTCGGTTGCGCAGGGCCTGCGGGAGAACTCGTTTGCGGACCGGCCGTCTGTCCATGCGACTGCTGGCCCTGTGGCGTGTTGCCGGATGGGCTCTGGCCAACATTCATCATCGGCGCGCCACCGCCTGCTGGATTTCGTCCGGTTGAGAAAGTACCTCCACGTGAGGGAGCGCCTTCAGGCTCGCGGGGCGTGCGCGCTGTGCCACTTTCCCCGTTTTCCGACAGTGATCCGCTGAACATCGGTGTGCGGTGCGTAGCGTCTAGCGTGTTGCTCTGGCGCGGATTGCCCTCATCTTCAGCCGGTGTCACCGGCCGCCAAGGCCCGGGACCTTGGTAGCGGCGCGGATGTGGCGCGTAGGGGAACTGATCACGACTCGGGTAAGCTAACCGCTCCTGTGGCAACGACTCGCGCGCATCGTTGGAGGCCTCCCCACCGTCTTGAGGCGAACCAGTTTCATCAGAGGCGCCCCGAGATTTGGGTGCGAATTGGTCGTGATTGTCCATGTGTGTCCTCCCTCCGGCGAACCGGAAGCTGCCGTCGTATCGCTCCTAATCTAAGCGAACCAAGGGCGACCGATGAATTTTCACGCGCAATTTTTACTCACGGCTCAAGCGCAGCCACGATCGTTTCGGCCAAATCGCGACGCGCAGCACGCTCCTGCCCCATGCTAGTGCGGCCAAGATCGACGTGCACGAGCCGCACACCGTCCACATCCGCAAGCACAGCCTCAAATTCGGCGCGGTCGGCGGGCTTCACGTATGCGACTCCCATCGCCGCCGCCACCGCCTCAATGTCCAACTCCTTCTCAGTACGGAAAGCACGATCGTAGGCGTCTTCCTCACCTTCTCCGTATTCAAGCGTGGCAAACAGCGAACCGCCGTGATCGTCAATGACGACGACGTCGAGGCCCGGGATTTTTTGTCCTACCCCGCGTACGAGTGCCCCGAGGTCGTGGATAAAGGCGAGATCTCCAACGACGACGCGCATTGGCTCCCCCAGTGCAATCGACATTCCGATCGCCGTGGAGATCGTCCCATCAATACCCGCCAACCCCCGATTTGCGTACATCGGCCCCGCGGGCACGCCTCCATAGAGATTGACCTCGCGGATGATCGACGACGCCGCCAATTGGGTTGGCACCGGTGACCCGCAGATCGAACGCGCGATCGTGGGGAATGTGAGGGCATCTCCAAGAGCGTCAAGCTCGTGGTCGATGGCAGCCTCCGCGATCGCGCTGGTGTTCTTCCACGCGGATAGCCAGTCGTCATCAGCCATCGCGAGCAAGCCGTCTACATCGTTGAGGCTCACGACGTGCGCGGTGCCGGCAGCGTCTGTGTAGCCAGCCCCTTCGTCGACGGCGAAGACCGCCACCTCCGGATCGGAGAGGAGGCGGGAGACATCTCGCGTGAGTGTCGGGTGCCCGAGCACGATGACAGAATCAATGCGGTCGCGTAAAGAGGTGCGAAGCAGGTAGGGATGTGCGGACACGGCATTCGGGTGTGCGCGCAATTCACCGGTCGGCTCGGCGAGGATCGGCACGCTCGCCAGGTGAGGAATGCGCTCCTCAAGCGGCTCCCTTGCAAACAGCGGGTTCGAACGGATCGAAGGGCCCGAAACGACGACTGGAGCGCGCCCCGGTAACGGCCGATCAGATCGGCACTGTGCGGCGGCATCCGTCCACGAAGTGCTGGGCATAAGCGGCTCTCGAAAGGCCACGTTGATGAGCACGGGTCCGGGTTCGACCCCTCTAGCCGTGTGAACAGCGCGCACCACTTGACCGCGCACCTCCGGCGCGTCGGCCGGAATCTCGGCGACGAAGCGGATGGAGCCTTCGAGAACTGCGCGATGATCGGCCGTCTGGGAGGCCCGCACACCACGCCGCTCGTTGGGACGATCAGCCGCGAGCACCACAAGCGGTACGCCAGCGTACCTGGCCTCCTCGACAGCCGGATGCAGGTTCGCAACTGCGGAACCAGACGTCGTGACCACAGCAGCGGGCTTGCCCGCGATACCGGAACCTAGCGCGACAAAGCCGGCAACGCGCTCGTCGGTCTCAACGTGCAGTGTGATGACGCCAGCGTCGGCGGCGTCCCCAAGTGCGTAGGCAAGCGGTGCCGAGCGGGAGCCCGGGCACAGGACAAACGTGCTCACGCCCGCTTTGACTAGCTCGGCAATGACGGCTCGCGCCACGCGGGCTGCTCCTTCCAGTTGCGTCACCGAAGTCCTCCCATAAATTCGTAACTACCACTCACGCGATCCAGTTGTTCCGCTCTTTCCCACATGGCGGCAAGTCGCCTCTGCCACCGTGCGGCTAACTCATCACTAACCGGTTCGGACCACTGCGGCCTTACGTCGCGGATAGCAATCTCGCCGTCCGACGGGGTAAGGGGATCGTCCATGACGTCGCGCTCGAACAGGCGCGAGGTTGCAAGTCCGCAGGCGTAGGGCAACTCCGGTAGCGAGGCGGCAAGCGCAAGACCGGCCCGCAGGCCCACCGAGCTTTCCACAGCCGAGGACACCACGACGGGCAATTTGATAATCTCGCGATCTTTAAGACATGAACGAACACCGCCGCGTGGCTGGGTCTTTAGGACGACAAGGTCCGCGGCTTCCTTTCTCATGACCTCCTCCTCGGCATGGTCGAGCCTGATCGATTCGTCGGCCGCGATCGGCACGTCAACCCTGCGGCGCACCATCGCGAGATCGTCGACGCTTCGGACCGGCTGCTCGACGTATTCGAGCCCGCCCACCGCGGCGTCCATCTGGCGGATGTGTGCCACGGCGGTGTCAACGTCCCAGGCGGCGTTTGCGTCAACACGAATCTTGGCGTGTGGTTGGGCGGCGCGTACAGCCTCAAGACGCGCAAGATCTTCAGCCAGGGACTCGCTGTGATCCGCTATCTTTACTTTGAACGTGCCGCAGGTCGATGCATCAGCGAGGGCAAATGCCGTCTCGGCGTTGACGGCCGGGATCGTTTCGTTGACTGGTATCGAATCTCGCAATGGCTCGGGATACCCGAACTGAGCATCCTCGAAGCCGGCAGCAAGCCAGCTTGCCGCAATATCGTCGTCGTAATCCCAAAAAGGCGACACCTCGCCCCAGCCCGCCTGGCCCTGAAGAAGAAGGCCGTCGCGCTCATTGAGGCGGCGGAAGCGGTTCTTGAACTTGAGCCGGTACACATAAATCTTCACCCCTCCACAATACGCTGGCACAATGGGATCTATGACAACTTCGTTTTCTGCCCTGCCCGAGAAGGTTTCCGAGACATTTGACCCGCGCCGATGGCGTTCGATCGACGGGTTCCCCGATTCTGACATGACGTACCATCGCGGCGTGGAACGAAAGTTCAATGGCGAGCAGGTGATCGCCGAGCGGGACCTGCCGGTCGTGCGCCTTGCATTCAACCGGCCACACGTACGCAATGCCTTCCGGCCAGAGACCGTCGATCAGCTGTACAACGCAATCGACCACGCACGGCTATCCGGCGAGATCGGTGCGGTTATTTTGACCGGGAATGGCCCCAGCGAGAAGGACGGCGGTTGGGCATTCTGTTCGGGTGGCGACCAGCGTATTCGCGGGCGCGACGGTTACAAGTACGACGGCGGGGGCGACGACGCCGAGGTGAATGCTGCGACGCGTGCGGAGACATCCCGTGCAGGTCGTCTGCACATTTTGGAGGTTCAGCGCCTCATGCGCACCTCCGGCATGATCTTCATCGCCGCCGTGACCGGGTGGGCAACGGGTGGCGGGCACTCTCTCAATGTGGTGTGTGACCTGTCGCTAGCGTCGAAGGAACATGCGCGGTTTATGCAGGTAGACGCCAATGTTGGTTCGTTTGATGCCGGTTATGGCGCGGCGTTGCTCGCCCGTCAGGTGGGCGACAAGCGGGCGCGAGAAATCTTCTTCTTGGCGCGCGAGTACTCGGCTGAAGACGCGGAGCGTTGGGGCGTGGTTAACGAGGCAGTTCCGCACACCAAGATCGAGGACAAGGCGCTGGAGTACGCGAAGATCATGTCGACGAAGTCACCCCAGGCGTTGCGGATGCTGAAGTTCGCTTTCAACCTGGCCGACGACGGGCTGGCAGGCCAGCAAGTGTTTGCCGGCGAGGCGACGAGGCTTGCCTACATGACCGACGAAGCGCAAGAAGGCCGCGATGCTTTCCTTGAAAAGCGTCCACCCAACTGGGAGGACTTCCCGTTCTATGCCTGATGGGGATCGTCGGCGATTTGGGGACGGATGGCTCCGGGCTCCGACGACTGGCACCAATCCTTCTGCAAAACCGGCGCAGAAGGTTCCGATCATGGGCGTTGGACCCGTATTTGTAGGCGTGGTCGGAATGATCACTCTGGCGCTGACAGCAGCGAACTGGCTGGGATGGCTTAATTCCGGGTTCATGACCGGGTGGCTACGCAGTATGTTCATCGCATTGGGCGTCATGTTGATCCTTGGGGGCATCGCGCTATGGGTAGCCGCCGTATTCGTCACGAAATTTACTCGCCATATCAAGGCAGGAGAGCTCATCACGACCGGCGTATTCGCGTGGGTCAGACATCCGATCTACTCGGCGTTCTGGCTGGGAGCATCAGGTTTTCTAGTGGCGCAGGTCAACTGGTGGTTACTGCTCGCGCCCCCGATGTTCTGGGCTTTTTTCACATGGTTGATGATCCGTACCGAGGAACGCTGGCTTACAGAAGAATTCGGCACGGAATACGAAAAGTATGCCAAGCGAGTGAACCGGACGATCCCATGGCCGCCCACACGATAATTTACGTTTATGATACGAGGGGTTACGGGACGGGCTGTGACTGAAGCTAACGAATATCAGCATGCCTTAGCGATAACCCAAGGTTTCTCGGAGGTCGTCAGGTTCACGCCGATTCGTTTGAGGTGAACTTTTTCGGTCGGATACGAAGGATGAGAGCACGAATGGTGCAGATTTTGGAAGGCGGGCGGGGGTTCGACGCAGTCGAGCGTGTGGATCGCGCCGTTCGCGCGGCTCTAGAAGCGCATCTGGCTGGCGAGCGGCCCGAATCACTGTTTCTCGTGCCACCTGGAACGGATGTGCTCATCGCGAGCGCCGAAGCAAGAAAACTTGAAATCCCCGATGAGGCTGGCATCCTCATGCGCACGTCCGGTTCCACAACGGGCACCGGCTCAATCGTCGCCATCAGCTGGGATGCTCTCATTGCGTCGGCCAACGCCACCCACGAGGCTTTCAGCGGGCCAGGCGTGTGGGCATCCCAACTACCACTTCACCACATCGCAGGTTTCCAGGCCGTGGCGCGCACGGCCCTCGTCAGTCTGACGACCGGCGATGAATCGATTCGCAGTATCTATTTGGACCTCTCGGATCCCGATGCGATCCAGTCGGCACTCACCCGCCGGAACGTCGCCGAGCGCGTATACCTGTCAGTCGTTCCCACTCAGCTCCAGCGCGTTCTCGCCAATCCTCCTGTTCTTGACGCACTGCGCGAGGCCGTCTTCCTCGTGGGAGGGGCGAGCACCAGCGACGACGTGCTTAGACGCACCCGCGACGAGGGCATTGAGATTCACACGTCCTACGGCATGACGGAGACGTGTGGCGGCTGCGTCTACGATGGCCTGCCCGTCGGCGACACCGAGATCCTTCTTGATGAGAACGGGCGGATCAGCCTGCGCGGCAGCGCGGTAGCGCTCGGATATCTTGGCGCCGCAGCTAATGCGAACACCGGCTCACCTACCGAAGAGGACTTTTCAACAGATCCCAGCGGCATCCGCACACACCACACGAAGGATACGGGCCGCCTCGTAAATGGCCGCCTTGAGGTGCTCGGCCGCACCGACGACGCCATCACGACCGGCGGACTGACCGTTATGCCAACCCTCATTGAAGCCTCACTGGCAAAAACAGGCTGGGACGCCGTCGTCGTTGGAGTGCCACACCTTGATTGGGGAGAAGCCGTCGTAGCCGTCATTCAGGACCTTGATAACCACGCCCAGAGCTGCAACGTCACCGTCATGCGCAGTTGGGTCAAGCTCGATCTGGGCACGGGATGGGCGCCCTCCTACGTCGTCGGGCTGTCAGATATTGGCGGCGAATTCCCACTCACAGACTCGGGCAAGATCGACCGACGAAAGCTCTCAGACATCGTCGCCGATTACCTTGGGCTGTAGCGCAGCGATAGGATAGACGCGCTGAAAGGACGGCAAACAACAAATGGCAACCGTAAATGATTGGCTCGAAGGAGCCCGCATCCGCACGCTTCCCGCGGCGGTTTCGCCGGTGCTCGTAGGAACGGGTATCGCGGTCATGGAAGGCGGCGCATCGTGGGTTCGCGCCCTGCTCGCCGGCGCGGTGGCGCTCCTGCTCCAAATCGGCGTGAATTTCGCCAACGATTATTCGGACGGCGTGCGCGGCACGGATAAATTCCGCACCGGTCCCCCGCGTCTGACTGGCGGAGGCAAGACCGCCCCGCACGTTGTTAAAACCGTAGCCTTCACATTCTTCGGGCTCGCCGCAATCGCCGGCCTTGCCCTCATCGTTCTGTCCGGCCAGTGGTGGCTCATCGCCGTAGGAATAGCCGCGATTCTCGCCGCCTGGTTCTACACGGGTGGCAACTCCCCTTACGGATACAGGGGTCTTGGCGAAGTGTTCGTCATGATCTTCTTCGGCTACGTCGCCACCGTCGGCACCACCTATACCCAGACCGGCACCGCACCCTGGCAAGCGTGGGTGGGCGGGACCGGCGTTGGCCTCATCGCCTGTGCGATCCTCATGGTCAATAACATCCGCGACATCCTCACCGACGCAGAATCCGGCAAGAAGACGCTAGCTGTGCGTCTCGGCGACCACCGGGCACGGGTCGCATATATCCTGATGTTGGCCGGTGCCGTAGTGTGCGGCATCCTGATCGGCATTCATTTCTTGGCGATGGGCCTCATCATGATCTGGTCAGCGCTCTTGGCCAGCCGCGCTCTGTCTCAACGGGTCGGCCGCGACCTCATCCCCGTTCTTCGCGACACCGGCCTCCTCGACCTGTTCTACGGCCTGTCCGTGCTTGTCACGGCGCTCATCTTTCACTGATCTTTTCCACAAGTGATGGGGAGGGCTACCCGTTCGACTGTGACTGAACCGTATTTATATTGTCGGCTCGATGAACTAGGGTAAGGCGCGTGGCACGAGTAATACCGATTATCATTGGCATCGCGTTGATTATCTACGCGTTCATCGATGTTGCCCGCACAGATTCGTCGCGGATGCCGGCGCGTATCAGCAAGCCCGTGTGGCTCTTGCTGGTTGCTATCGTGCCGGTGCTCGGCGCACTGATTTGGCTGTTCTTTAAGTACCAGTACATTTTCACGTCTGATTACAAGGTCTCTGGCGGTGCCGGCAGTCCATTCTCGCGCCCGAAAAAGCCGCAGGGCCCTGTGGCTCCAGACGACGATCCAGAGTTTCTCGCCCGCCTCGAAGCCCGAAATCGCCGCCGCGCCTACGAGCAGCGGATGCGCGAGGAAGAGGGTCTTGATCCTCTCGACGAGGACGAGGATGAGAATGATAAAAAGGACGACGAACAGGATCACAACGAAGGTGGAATGTACGGCGGGCGCTAGACTTTAGTTTAACGACGACGTTGGGGCGGCTTTCGAGACACC
>JBHWRK010000121.1:0-14190 GCA_043426715.1 Trueperella sp.
AATGTGAGTCTGGACCTCCATCAGGTAGCCCTACAACAGGCCAGCGCATATGCGGAAAGCCGCACCTCATTTCAGGTGCGGCTTTCCGCTACTGAGCGTGACTAGAGACGGTCCTAGCCAAGAACAACTTCGGCCCACGCACCGTGGAGAGACTCCTGGTCAGAAGGCTGGAAGAGACCCGCCAGCGCATCACGATACAGGCGGCTGAGCTCGTTCTTGTTCGAATACGATGAGCCACCCGAGGAGCGGATCGCTTCCTCGACAGCAAACTTGGACGCCTCAGCAGCAACGTTCTTCGCTGCCGATAGCTGCGGATACCACATAGCGCCACGGTCGGCCTTGGCATCAAGATCGCGGGCGATGAGGGTGACCTCTGCCTGCGCCGAGTTCATCCGGATAGCCGCGTCAGCGAGCCTCCAGCGGATCGCGGGATCGTTGGCATAGACGTCGTCGTTAAGAACAGAACGGCGCTTGTGGACGTACTCGGCCGCCACTTCAATCGCGCGCAAGCCAATGCCGAGGTAGGTGGCAGCGAGGAAGGTCTCGAACCAAGCGAAAATGCCAAAGACCACCGGCTCCATCGACGGGCCTGGCTTTACCTTGCTAAGTATCTGCTCTGAGCGCGCGTAGGCACCGTTGAGCATCGTCGAATTCGACTGGGTGCCACGCATGCCCAAGACGTCCCAGTCGTCCTTGATCTCGATCTTGTCCAGATCGCGGTCGAGGATCGCAAACACGGAGGTGCCCCCATCTTCCTCCGAGTGACCGTAGGTCATGAGCTTCGTCCACACAGGCGACAAGGACGTAAAGACCTTCAGGCCGGTAAACGAGTAACCGCCGTCGTCCTCCTGCTTGGCCTCCGTGATCGAACCAAAGAGGACGCGATCGTTGCCCGGCTCGGAAATTCCGAAGGCGAACACTTCACCATCCGCAGCACCCTCGAGAATCTGCTTGCCAGCTTCCACACCGTTTTCAACCAAATGGCGGCCGAGCCCAACGATGATCTGGTGCATGTTGATGCCGAGCGCGGTCGCCGGTGAAGCTTTGGCGAGCAGGATCTGGTTCTCGCAGATGTCCTCCGTGCTCAACCCGTGGCCACCAAACTCCTCCGGCACAAATGCCTTGAGGTAGCCAGCCTCCGTGAGATCCGCGAGATCCTCGTGCGGGAACGTATTATTCCTATCGACCTCGGCTGCTCGTGACGCGATCGTCTCTAGAAGCTCTTCAGATAAAAACGCCATTACTCTCCTCAGTTTGTGGTGGCTGCGCAACGCGCAGGTTCGTTTAAACCTTAACCGAATAAGTTGCCGACCTAGCAACCGAATAGAGACGTCACGGCGTGGATCTGATTTATCGTTGGCTCACCTTCGTGGAATTTACTCTTCGTCACGAAACTGTCAACACCTGCTCATTCGACGTTACACTGCCATCGTGACTACAAAACTTCCCTCCACTGGCGATCAATTCGACGATCCGCTCTCGGGAAATCACGGATTCCTCGGTATCGATCGTTATTGGCACCTGACGTTCGGCGGACTGCTGGCTATCTCCACCATTGGATTTGCTATCTGGTCTGTCGGACACATCGGCACAAACGATTTGCTGCTCGTCCTTCTCACCGCGATCGCGCTTGGCGTGTTCATGGCGTTCAACATCGGCGGAAATGATGTTGCCAACTCGTTTGGTACATCCGTGGGTGCAGGAACTCTCACGGTTAAACAAGCGTTGCTCATCGCGGCCGTATTCGAGGTTAGCGGAGCAGTTCTTGCCGGCGGTGAGGTGACAAATACGGTGCGTAGCGGCATCGTCGATCTGGATAAAATCTCGATCGTCCCGATGGAGTTCGCCTACATCATGATGGCGGCACTGGCCGGGGCGGAAATTTGGCTACTCATTGCCACAAAGTTCGGTCTTCCCGTCTCCACAACACATTCGATCATCGGCGCGATTGTTGGTGCCTCCCTCGTCACCGGAGCCATGACGGGCCAAGGCGGCTGGGAGATGGTCCAGTGGGGTCAGATCGGAGAAATCGCTTTCTCGTGGGTCCTGTCCCCCACGCTCGGCGGAGTCGTGGCTTATCTCCTATACGGCGCGATTCAGCGTTATATCTTGATGTATAACCAGAAAGTCGAACTTCGTATACGCGAGCTTAATGCCGAGCGCATGCGTGCAATCGAGAAGCAACGCACCGAGTTCGATCACCTCACCGAACTTCAGCAAATTTCGTACACCAACAAACTTATGCGTGATTCCGAGCTCGCCAAGATCGAGGACATTGATCCCACTCAACTCGAATCGGATTATTACCGCGCACTGAAGAAGATCGACAAGAAGGTTAATGAAGTCCGCTCGCACCGCGCACTAACCATCGGCGTGCCACTGATTGGTGCGGCGGGAGCCATCATTATCACCTCGATGCTGTTAGTTAAGGGCCTTGGAAACCTCGATCTTCACTTCTCCACCGCATCGATGCTTCTCATCCTGACGATGGTCGGATCGTCCGCGTGGCTGGCGCTGTCAATGTTCGCGAATTCCCTACGTGGCACCCAGCTGTCCAGAGCTACGTTCACACTCTTTAGCTGGATGCAGGTCTTTACCGCAGCAGCGTTCGCGTTCAGTCACGGCTCGAACGATATCGCCAACGCCGTCGGACCATTCGCCGCCATCCTCGACGTTCTTCGCACGGGCACGATTAATGAGAGCACGTATATTCCTGGCCCACTCATGATCACCTTCGGCATCGCGCTCGTCGCAGGTCTGTGGTTCGTTGGAAAGAACGTCATTCGCACGGTCGGTCACGGCCTGACCAAATTTCATCCGGCCTCAGGTTTCGCAGCGGAGTTATCCGCAGCAACGGTCGTCATGTTGGCCTCCGTTCTCGGCCTACCGGTCAGCTCCACACACATCCTGATTGGTGCTGTTATCGGCGTGGGCCTTGTCAACAGAGCGGCGAACTGGAAACTTCTGCGCCCGATCTTCCTCGCGTGGGTCATCACCCTGCCAGTTGCAGCGACTCTTGGTGCTGGGGCCGTGTTGGTGTTCAGGACTGTCTTCTAACCAGAACCATCACGCGTTGCGACATTGTGAACGACGATCGGCTTTCGCCGGAAGCTTCGCGTGGGTGTCGCCATCGGCACGCACGTCGGACGGCCGCCAATGTCACCGGCTAAAGTGTTTCTATGATCATCACAGTTGCTGGCTCACACACGATGTCGCTGGCTCCCCAGTGCGCCACGGTCCGCCTACGAGTGTCATTCGAAAGCAATGATAAGGCCGAAACGATACAGCGTGTCGAACACGAGGCCAGCCGCTTGAACTATGAGGTCGACGAACTTCGTTCCAGCGGCGCCGCGCCAGTAACGTGGGCGAGTATTGCCGCACTAAACACGCGTTCTTGGCGGCCGTGGAACGAGCAGGGAAAAACATTGCCAGTCCGGCACGAAGCCTCTGTGGATGCATTCGTGAAGTTCAAGGATTTTCGCGTCTTGAGTCGATATGTTTCTGACTGGGGATCCCGCGAGGGATTCGACATTCAACACATCGAGTGGGCACTCACCGAAAAAGTACGTGTGGAGCTAGAGGGCCGAGCCTTGGCCTTGGCAGTGGTAGATGCGAGGGACAAAGCGCAACGCATGGCGGCAGCTGCGGGCGCGGGCTCTGTTCGGTTCCTCGAGATCGCCGATCCTGGAATGCTTGCGCACGGTGTCGACCAATCAGGATACACCGAGGGATTTTCAACCCGGATGGCCAGCTCCACCATGTCTCACGATGGCATTGACCTGTCTCCGGAAGACATCGACATTTCTGCCCATGTTCACGCTCGGTTTGAGGCGGACCTGTAAGACTCACGACCTAACTCGACCACGGGACAACGAGATACATCGCGCGTGAATGTAGAATGATCCAGGACGCCCACGCGGGCGGGATTATCAACTGCTTCTTGACGAAGCCGGCACAAGGCTGGAGCCCCACATGACCGAAAGAACGTTCTCCGATTATCGAGATTTCGATATCTACCATAAGAATTTTCCTAACAAAGATGGTTACTTTGGCGAATACGGCGGAGCTTTCTTGCCACCTGAACTGGAACCAGCCTTTGCAGAAATCAGCCATGCCTATCAGGAAATCTGCAGCTCAGCCCAGTTCATCAACGAGTTGCGCCGAATCCGTAAAGAATTTCAAGGCCGTCCAACGCCTGTGTACCATGCCGAGCGTCTCTCGCGTCGGTTTGGTGCCTGCCAGATCTACCTGAAGCGTGAGGACCTCAACCACACCGGCGCGCACAAACTGAACCACTGCATGGGTGAAGGTCTCCTCGCAAAATTCATGGGAAAGAAAAAGCTCATTGCGGAAACTGGTGCGGGTCAGCACGGTGTCGCCCTTGCGACTGCGGCCGCCTACTTTGGCATGGAGTGCGACATCTACATGGGTGAGGTGGATATCGCCAAGCAGCATCCCAACGTTGTTCGCATGGAGATGCTCGGCGCCCGCGTGATCCCCGTTTCCCACGGGCTCAAGACGCTCAAGGAAGCCGTTGACGCTGCCTTCGAGGGTTACCTCAACGAGTACGAAGATGCGATCTACTGCATCGGCTCAGCCGTTGGTCCGCACCCCTTCCCACTGATCGTTCGCGACTTCCAGCACGTTGTTGGCGCCGAGGCACGCGAACAGTTCATGGAAATGACGGGATTCTTGCCCGGCGCGGTCACGGCGTCCGTTGGCGGTGGCTCAAATTCGATTGGCATGTTCGGAGCATTCTTGAATGATCCCGTCGACATCATCGGCGTCGAACCCCTCGGCCGCGGTGACGAGGTGGGCGACAACGCCGCATCAATGACGTTCGGTAGCCCTGGAACGCTCCACGGGTTCAAGTCCATGCTCTTGCAAGACGACGACGGCGAAGCGGCGCCAGTGTATTCCATTGCATCCGGCTTGGACTACCCCTCGGTGGGCCCCGAGCACGCATTCTTGCACGACGTGGGCAGGGTTCGCTACGAAGCAATTAACGACGAGGAGGCAATGAGTGCCTTCTTCCTCCTTTGCCGCGATGAAGGCATTATTCCGGCGATCGAAAGCGCTCACGCCCTCGCTTATGCGATCAAGTACGCGAAGGAGCAAGGAACGGGCACAATTCTCGTTAATCTCTCGGGCCGTGGCGACAAGGACATCGATTACGTCTTCGAGAAGTACGGCACGGGAGACGAACTCCTGGCTCGAAATCTCCTGTAGGGGTTTACACGAGCCGTGGTCCGCGGGCACCGAGTAACGGTTGAGCTGGTTAAATTCACGGATCGTTTCGACTCCTGAATTCTTACCGTCTTGCGCGATTCCACAATTCCGATCGAACCTTGTTCAGTCGGTCGACGCTGCAAGTTTTAGCGTGGGTCAACCAATCCGAATGGTGACAAGAAAATGCCTGCTCATCTGGGTGAGCAGGCATTTTTTAGTGGAGATGGGGAGAATTGAACTCCCGTCCGACGATGTAAAACCCAAGACTTCTCCGGGTGCAGTCTGTTAGTCGTTGTTTTCAGCTCCAGCACTCACACAGACAAGTTGCTGACGAACATAGTTACCTAATCTCGATCGCAGCCCGGTAACCCAGCTACGATCCAGTGGCTTTCAAAAACGACGCCAGACATCTCGCGCGAAAGCAACGCGAGGCTGACGGACTTTTAAGGCGCTCGCTTAAGCAGCGAGGGCGAAGTCAGACTTCTGCTTGTTGGCAGTTGTTGTTTTACAGAGAGTCGTTTGAGAGATGACTCTGCATCCTCTACCCGCTTCCCTTACGTTTTCACCGCCGTCGAAACCGATCATCCCCATATTCAGTTGTTAAACAACAGTGCCCGAAGGCTTGTCTAAAGCTTACAACGGCAAAGGCTGGCCGTCTATTCCCAACGTCACACCCGGTCAATAGCGCAACTTGTGCGAGGGACATGCACGGCTAGGCCACTGCGCTCACCCGTGAGAATCACCTTGAGTTACTGCGTGCGCTTCCACTGGAATTTGATGTCATAATCTTCCAACTCCGTGCCCCGGATCGTCGATTCCACTTGATTCATAAGCAAAAGTTCTGCCTGTTGCTCCGCCCGCTCAAGCAACCCGCCGTCGATTGCTTCTTGGCGGTGGCTGTCCGTTGCCTGTGCGAGAAATGTTGTCACATCGTCCACCGATAACTGATTGATCGGATTGAAAGACTGATCATATTGGTCGACAGAATTAGGGTCGATAGCCGCAGAAAGCACCGCGGGCGCAACCGCGCGAACGGTGATGATCTGCGCGTCGTCGTCAACCCTCACATCCACTTTCCCAAAGTCGATGCCCGCCGTCACCACACCGCGATAGGTCACCAAAAATGATTTGCCCGTGAACGGAACATCCCAGCCGAAAAATGAATATCCCGAGTCAGAGAACTGCCCGACACCCGAGAAGCTGTATTCCTGTGTGGCAAGCTCAGCGACATCCTCGAACGAGTTGAGAATCGTCGTGGACGTGACGTCGGATTCAGATGGGGCACGTGTTCCAAATGCCCACGCTGACGCGATGAGCGCGACGAGAGACAAGACCACCGCAATAACCGTGAAGGGAGAACGCCGTTTGCCGTCTTGGTGGGGTGAATGTTCCCAATCAGCGTTCACCTGATTCACATTGTCAGCCACATTTCCTCCTTCGCATGGGTGTGTGCGCTGGTACATTCTTATCATGGCGTACGCAATTCAGACCCCACGACCAGCAAAAATGGGCGGCAAGGTCGCTGTTCTCTCCCCCGCGTGGGCTGCTCCTGCATATTTTCCCGATCTTCACGATCAGGCCATGGAGCGCGTGGAGCGTCTGCTCGGTGTAGAGGCCGTCGAGTTCCCCACAACGCGCAACATGAAAGCGACGCCGGAAGCACGGGCTGCCGATGTGAACGCGGCCTTCGCTGATCCTGAGATCCGCGCAATCTTCACAACAATCGGTGGCGATGACCAGATTCGCATCACCCCACATCTCGACCCAGAGCTACCCAAGTCCGACCCGAAACCCTTCTTCGGATACTCCGACAACACGAATATTCTTAACTGGCTGTGGATGAACGGCGTGGGCTCGTACCACGGTGGCTCCACTCAGGTTCATTTCGGACAAGGAAAGCTCGTTGATACCGAGCACCTACTCACCCTACGGGCAGCTCTCTTTGGCGGCGGCGACTATGTCCTACCAGAGACGCGCAATTCAGAAGACTTCGGCATCGACTGGTCCGACCCACGCTCGCTCACCGATAACGTGGAACGGGGTTCCGCGCTTCCCGTTGAGTACCTAGGTAGCGAGGATATCGTCCGCGGCCACACATGGGGCGGTTCGCTCGAGATAATCGACCAGCTCGCCCTTGCCAATCGACTCCCTTCGGCCGACGATCTCGAGGGTGCCATCCTCATCTTCGAAACGTCCGAACTCCTACCGCCTGCCGATTACGTGGGCCGGTGGATTCGAGCTCTCGGCGAGCGCGGCTACCTCGAAGCCGCTACCGGCCTCATGTTCGCTCGTCCGGTCGTTCAGGACCGCGAGGCCCCCGCGGACGAGGATGTACTGGCCGCGCGTCGCGATGCCTACACCGAATATCTACTGGCAAATCTCTCGCTGTACCGAAATGATCTCCTCGTGGCGCTCAATGTTCCATTCGGTCACACGCGCCCGCAACACATTCTTCCCTATGGCGGCGACGTAACGATTGATCCTGTGGCGGCCAAAATCGTCGCCCACTTCCCACTCGCTGAGGGCCGAGTCCGAGCCATCAACACAGCAGAAGGAAGCGGGGGCACCGAGCCCAGCACTAGGGACATGCCACCGATGTTTGGTGGCGCCGCATGGCCGTCACTCGATTAAAGCGTTGATCGATTTATCGAAGCGTTCTATACGAAGTCGATGACCTCCGCGATCGACGGATGGACGTAATCCGGGCGGAATGGGAAGTTGACGATTTCTTCTTCCTTCGTTGAGCCTGTGAGCACCAAGTGGGTGGTCAGTCCCGTTTCTACGCCTGCCTGAATATCAGTGTCCATACGGTCACCCACAATGGCTGTGTCCTCCGAATGAGCGCCTATCTTATTCAGACCGTTGCGCAACATGACGGGATTGGGCTTGCCCACGAAAAATGGGCTTCGCCCGGTCGCCTTCTCAATCATCGCCGCGACTGCGCCGGTCGCTGGGATGTCACCCTGAGCGGACGGCCCAGTCGCATCCGGGTTCGTCGCAATAAATCGCGCCCCACACTGAATGAGCCGAATCGCCTTCGTGATCCCCTCGAACGAGTACGTTCGCGTCTCGCCGAGCACCACGAACTCAGGCTGGTCGGACGTCATGATAAATCCCTCTTCGTACAGGGCGGTGGTCATTCCCGCCTCACCCAGAACGTAAGCGCGCTTATTGTCCGTTTGGTGTGCGAGGAATTTCGCCGTCGCTAACGCGGAGGTCCAGATACGCTCGGCCGGAACGTCCAAACCCGCCGACGCCAACCTAGCCGACAAGTCACGGGTTGTAAAAATCGAATTGTTCGTCAAAATCAAATGAGGAATGTCTTTTTCCTCGAGCCTGGTCAAGAACTCCTTCGCCCCCTTCAAGGCGATGCCCTCGTGAACCAGAACTCCATCCATATCAATGAGCCATGCAGTAGTCATAGCCCCATTTCATCACAGCAACGTAAACACCGAAAGCTTTTGAGTTAAACGTGCCCGTTTCGGACAATGCTTACTCACCGTCGTGAACTTTCGTTCACGACGACGAACGCTCACCCTGCATCATTGCCTCTGGTCGCGCAGTGTGCCGCTACCGCTGGCGGCGGCGCGCGTCGGCCATCGCACGTTCGGCCTCGCGCATGTCTTGCTTGCGTTTAAGGGTCTCGCGCTTATCCCATTCCTGCTTACCACGGGCGATACCGATCTCGACCTTCGCGCGGCCGCGAATGAAATACAGTTCAAGCGGAACGACCGTGTATCCCTTTTCGCGCGTACGCTGGGCGAGCTCTTCTAGCTGATGTTTGTGGAGCAAGAGCTTGCGCTTTTGGTCGGGACGGTGGTTCGTCCACCCGCCCGTTGAATAGACAGGGATGTTCGCGCCACGGAGCCAGCCTTCGCCCCTGCGGTCAATTTCGACCCACGCTTCCGCGAGAGAGGCACGGCCCGCACGCAGGGCCTTGACCTCGGTGCCAGCCAGCACGAGACCAGCTTCAAACGTTTTATCGATGAAGTAATCATGGCGGGCTTTTTTGTTGCGGGCCACCACCTGCCTGGCATCTGCGGCCTGCTTCGCTTTTTGAGCAGCCGTCAACTTGCCAGTATCTTTCTTCCACGCTTTTGGCATGGTTCAGGCTCCCTTCCTATCGGTAACCCACGGGCCCGAGCTGGATAGTGTACGCGCGTTCGGACTCTAGCTCCACCTTCGCACGAACGTACTAAACGACATCGGGTCGATGACGGTGCCATCCTGCCACACCTCGAAATGAACGTGACACGCTGTTACACGACCGGTCTCACCCGTCCATCCGATCACCTGTCCCTGCTTGACAGCCTGGCCGGACGATACGTTGAACGCCTGCAGATGGTTTGTCACAGTCACGTACGAACGACCGTTGACGATCCCATGGTTGATGAAAACTTGATTGCCGTGCGTTCCGTTTCCACCGGCAGGAACAACAGCCGCAATGACGCCATCGGCGGCGGCCGTCTGCGGCTCACCACAACGGGAACGAAGGTCCACCCCGTTGTGCATCCACATGCCGCCAAACGGATACTGGCGCATTCCAAATGGGGACGTCACGTACACAGGTGCAGGGACCGGAGGTACTATCCACCCACCCCGAACTTGAGGAGCAGGTGCAGGTGCTGGCGCTGTTGCAGGTGCAGGCGCCGGACGATTATTTCGGGCGGCTTGTTCGCGAGCCGCCTTTTCACGAGCGGCTTTCTCAGCTGCAGCCTTTTCAGCTGCTGCCTTTTCCGCCGCAATCCGCGCCTCTTCCTTACGACGATTCTCCTCGTCGATCTGCGCGATCCGCTGAGCGGTCTGATCGCGCGCCACCTGAAGGTTGTCGATAGAGGCTTTATAATCGGTCTTCTTCGATTCGAGCTGATTGGATTGTTCAGCAAATTTCGCCTCGAGCGCGTACAACTCTTCACGTTTCTGGTCGGCTAAGCTCTTCTTTTCTTCCTGTACTACGACGAGTTCGTCCGAGGCCTTCTTCAAAGCGTCGATCTCTTCTTCGACGGCGCTTTGACGCGACTCGCGGTTCTTCGATTGAGCGGCCTGCTGCTCAAACTCCGTCAGCGAGTTTGTTTGCGAGCGAGACACTGCGGATTGTGCACGATACGCGTTTGTAAAATCTTCTGCCGTGCTCGAGCCGAGCAAAAGCTCGAGGTCCGACGGCATGGTGTCACCGCGGTACGTTGCACGCGCATACTCGCCCAGCGACTTGCGCGTGGCATCCACGTTCGCCTCGTACTCGGTTATCTCGTCTTGAATTCCATCGAGCTCACCTTGCGCCGCTTCGAGGAGTGCCGCGTTAGCTTCCGCCTGCCGAATCGCGGCCGCGAGCTCATTTTCTGCGGTGAGGACTTCGGCCTCGGCGCCTGGGATCTTTCCACGCGTGTCCTCAAGTGCGAGGTAAGCATCCTGAAGATCGATGTCGATACCTTCGAGTTCCGACTGAAGGCGTTCGATTTCGCGTTCTTGTTCTTCCTGCCGGTCCACGAGGTCGGACCGCTCATCAGCAAAGGCGGGCACGGTAACGGCCGCACCCGACAGCGCGAGTGTCAGTGCCGCAATGAATGTGATGAGCCGTCGCATCTTAAACCTTCGTGTACCTGCGTAGTGCCACAAACGATGCTATCGCAGCCACAACCACTGCGCCCAGTATTAGCCATGGTGCCATCATGAGCACGTCGTTGCTCGTAACAATTCGTAGCCACGAACCTGCGAACCAATCCTGGATAAAGTACTCGACAACCGCCCACAGGGAAGCGACTGCCAGTAACGAGCCAATTAGTGAAGCAAGCACGCCTTCCAGAATGAAGGGCGCATGAATAAATCCGTTTGACGCACCCACAAACCGCATAATCTCGGTTTCGTTCCGGCGGAACATGGCCGAGAGTCGAATGGTTGCGGGGATCAGAAGCAAGGCCGTCACAATCATAATGCCGGCCAGCGCGCCCGCAATGAGTGTAAAGCGGTTCAACAAATTGAATAGCGGTTCGAGTTGTTCGCGCTGGTCGATGACCACATCAACACCGGGACGCCCTTCGATACTCTCCCGAACGACGTCGTACTCCGATGGGTCGACGAGCTTCACGCGGAAGGATGACTGCATCTGCTCCGGATCCACGGTGTCAATCCACGCTGAATCGGCGAGATATTCGCGCAGCGCCTGATATGCCTCCGCCTTCGTTTCGAAGTGGACCTCCTCGACGTAGGGTGCCATGTCATCCGAATGGAGGAAGTCATCGAGTTCGGCCACCTGTTCATCGGTGACTTCGCCGCCTGCACATTGCGCCGTATTCTGGTCAGGTGCACACAGGAATGCTGAAACTTCGACGCGGTCGTACCAGTCATTCTTCGCCGAATCGATCTGCGTCTGCAGCAGAACGGCTGCGCCCACAAAGAGAAGCGAGACGAACGTGACTAACGAGACCGACGCAGAGAGTGCAAAGTTTGAGCGAAGGCCCTTCCAGACCTGCGAGAAAATGAAACGCAACCTCATGACTGGCCACCTCCGTACACGCCGCGGTCCTGATCTCGAACGACACGCCCGTCGACGAGCTCAATGACGCGTTTACGCATCTGATTGACGATGGCCTGATCGTGGGTGGCCATGACGACGGTCGTCCCTTGGCGGTTGATACGGTCGAGCAGTCGCATAATTCCCAGGGACGTCGTGTGATCAAGATTTCCGGTCGGTTCGTCCGCCAATAGAAGCTCGGGGCGGTTGACCATTGCGCGGGCGATCGCCACGCGCTGCTTCTCACCGCCCGAGAGTTCATGCATACGCCGTTTTTCTTTACCGTCGAGACCGACCAGTTCGAGAACTTGTGGCACTTCCGTCTGAATAGCGTGGCGCGGCTTGCCGATGACTTGCATCGCGAGCGCCACGTTGTCGAACACATTCTTGTCGGTGAGCAAGCGGAAGTCCTGAAACACCGTGCCGATCTGACGGCGCAGGTACGGCACGCGGCGTGATGAGACACCCGAAAGATCCTTGCCAAGCACGTGTACTTTGCCATTGGTCGGCCGTTCTTCAGCAAGCACGAGGGCGAGCAACGTGGACTTTCCAGACCCGGACGCGCCCACGAGGAAGACAAATTCTCCGCGATCGATATTCAGGCTCACGTCATCCAGTGCGGGAGCGGCCCCACGCTGATAAATCTTCGTGACGTTTTCAAATGTGATCATAAATGGTGCGCAATCGTTAAAGTCATGGTTGATAACAGCATAGGAGCGGCTTTTTTACACGTGGGTAGGCGCGCCGATTTGGGCGCAAAATCACGAAAGCCCCCAGGTGTGGATCCCACAGCGTCGGATTTATTCTCCCTTGTGGCCTTGGCGCCAGCGGATACCTGCGTCGATGAAACCATCGAGATCGCCATCAAAGACGGAATCGGTGTTGCCCACTTCGTGACCGGTTCGAAGATCCTTGACCATCTGGTACGGGTGCAAGACGTAAGAGCGCATCTGATCGCCCCACGATGCCTTGACGTCACCGGCTAGTTCCTTCTTCTTCGCTTGCTCCTCTTCGTGACGGAGTTGCAAAAGCTTAGACTGCAAAACTCGAAGTGCTGCCGCACGGTTTTGAATCTGCGACTTCTCGTCCTGCATTGACACGACGATGCCCGTAGGCAGGTGTGTCATCCGCACGGCAGAGTCGGTGGTGTTCACAGATTGTCCGCCCGGGCCCGAGGATCGGAAAACGTCAATCTTCAGCTCATTGTCGGGAATATCGATCGAGTCGGTGGTCTCGATCAGAGGAATGACTTCCACGGCCGCGAACGAGGTCTGGCGACGCCCTTGGTTATCAAACGGCGAGATACGCACTAACCTGTGCGTTCCAGCTTCGACAGACAATGTTCCATAAGCGTACGGAGCCGCGACCTCAAACGTCGTTGACTTGATGCCCGCCTCCTCCGCGTAGGAGGTATCCATCACCTTGGTCTTGTAGCCGTGGCGTTCGGCCCAGCGCAGGTACATACGCTGCAACATCTCGGCAAAATCGGCAGCGTCCACGCCACCGGCACCGGAACGAATGGTGATGACGGCGTCGCGCTCGTCGTATTCGCCGGACAGGAGGGTCTTAATTTCGAGGTCGGAAAGGTCGAGCCTGATTTTCCCAATTTCGCGCTCAACCTCAGCAAGGAGCTCCTTGCCCATCTCGGGATCAACGCCGGCCTCTTCTTGGGCCATCTCGTACAGAGTCTCAACATCCTCGACTCGCGCGCCCATCTTCTCAATGCGCTCCAGCTCGGACTGTGCGTGTGAGAGCCGAGAGGTCACTAGTTGCGCTTCGTCGGGATCATCCCACAAATCCGGCGCGGTGGACTTCTGCGTGAGGTCCGCAATCGTCTCTCTCAGTGCGGGCAGGTCGGACACCGCCTCCACCTGATCGTAGGTGTGGCGGATATCGTCAAGTTCTTGTTGGTGTTCGAAAGTCACGGTGGAAGTCTACGGCATACGAACCAACTCGGCGGCCGAGGTCACCGTGAGGTGCACTGCGCCAGCTGACGCGAGCATCTCTGGCACGAACGGCAATCGCGTCGATCCGCTGAGCGTCACGACGACGCTCTCGCCGCTCACGTACGCGGTATAGGCCACGTTCTGATCACCGACGATGATAGTTCCACGCGCTGGCGGTCCTGGCCGCAGATTCAGTGATCCGGTTGCGTAATACGCCTCGTCGGAGATGTCTTGAGCAAGTTCGAGGGCGAGGCTATCGCTGTGGTTGAGAAGATCGCGGCGCACGGTATGAACGTGGACGGCTGAGGTAATGATGAGGATGAGCGACAAGACCATGACCCAAAGCCCAAGGCCCATGACAATGAGATTACCCCCCTCGGACTGCGGTGGTCGGCTGTGGCGTCGCGCCGTGTACCTACTGGTGTGGAGCAAGCTCATGGCCGCATCACCCGATATTGATCCACCATCATCCGCTGGCTCGCGCTCATCGAGACCGAGCCGATA
>JBHWRK010000122.1:0-9436 GCA_043426715.1 Trueperella sp.
TGATCCGGTTGCGTAATACGCCTCGTCGGAGATGTCTTGAGCAAGTTCGAGGGCGAGGCTATCGCTGTGGTTGAGAAGATCGCGGCGCACGGTATGAACGTGGATGGCTGAGGTAATGATGAGGATGAGCGACAGGACCACAACCCAAAGCCCGAGGCCCATGACAATGAGATTCCCCTCCTCGGACTGAGGCTTTCGGCTGTGGCGACGCGCCGTGTACCTACTGGTGTGGTGGGAGCTCATGGCCGCATCACCCGATATTGATCCACCATCATCCGCTGGCTCGCGCTCATCGAGACCGAGCCGATAACGGGCACGCTAACGGACGCAGACACGTCAACTGCAACTGAGGCGCCCGGCGTCAAACACGGATTCGCCGTACACCGCACGCCAACGCCGAGCGGCTCGGTAAAGCCGCGATCTGCCCATGCGGTATCTGCCACTGATTGGGCGCGGACGTGAGCGGAAGCACCGGAATCTTCCCGGATGAATGCACGGACAGACTGGCGTGCAGCATCATCAAGCGCAAGCTGTGCGCGCGTCGTCGTTGCCAATCCAATAAGCAGGACGAGAGCCGGGATGACGATGACGACCATAACGCCGATGAATTCCACCACGGCATTACCAGCCTCCACGCGATGATTGCATTGCCGCACGTCGCCGGTGGGTCGCTCGGCGCCATACGCATGCGTGAGGCTGCCATCATTCTCGGTTAGCATGGGCCCTCACCTCAATCGCACTGTCACCAAGAAATCCTGCTCCCGGAACTGGTGCTCGCACCACGACCTCGATTCCCGTGCCCGTCTCATGAGCTATGACGTTCGTGGCGTACGACGCGCTCAACGTGGTGGTCATGAGATCACGAGTACGTTCTATCGCCAGTGCGGGCGAATTGCTGATTGCGCCCGCGCGGGCGCCTTCCATCGCGGAATCGCTCGCGATTGCGTGCACGTACCATCCCAAGCCCGCCGCGATGATGGCGTAAACAACTGCGAGAAGCAGTCCCACGCTTGCTACGAATCCGACTGTCGCGTTGCCGGCTTCGAATTCTGCGTCAGATACTGAGGACTCGATTGATCGCATTGTTGAACAGATCTGTCAGAGCCGGTCCAGCCACTGCCCAGATAACGACGACGAGCGCTGCCGTCATCAGCGTGATCATGACCCAGCCGGGGACATCTCCCGCTTCGTCGCGGTCGACCTGCGGCCACATGAAACTCGTAGCGCGTGTCAGAAAGTATCGAATCTTCATGGGTCCTCCTCGGTGACATCCCGTCTCTCAACGTAACGAGGTGGCGCACCATGAGACCCCGACTAGCCACAGCTGTGGATAACAAACCCTCGCTTGCACCACACGTGGTAAGTGCTCAAATTACTGGTGAACGATCGGAGACTTTCGACCTTAAGGTCGTCAATGCGATAGATCAACGCCATAAGATCGATGACGCGGTGAACACCGATGACCTGCTCGGTGAGGTGGCGGTGAACAAAAGAATGTGGCGTCCACCGGCGTCGCTTCTAGGGTCCGCGAAGGCTATCTGGATCACGTGTGCTTCCTCGACGCAATCACATACCGAGGTCAAGGCTCATGTGTAGCGGTTACCTGAGTGGGAGATGTGAAACCGCGGGTGAACGGCTCCTAGAACCGGAGCGCCTGGAGCGCCGGGTACACGGTGAAGACGACGGTGAGCGGCATGATGATGAACACGACCGGCATCATCATCGCAATCTCTGCCTTTCCACCAGCTTCGAGGAGATCGCGCCGGGCGGCGTCGCGCGCATCACGCGCCTGAGAGTGGAGTGATCCGGCAAGTCCGCTCCCCTGCTCGAGTGCGGTCACGACCGCCTCGGCGAACCGGGCCACATTGCGATTTCCTGATCGATTGCCCATCTCGTCAAGGGCGTCTGTAAACGGCGTGCCTGCGTGGACGTCTGCCATGGTCCGGCGAAGTTCAGCGACCATCTCGCCTTCTCCAATGTGGCACACCCTGTCGATCGCGACTCGGATCGACTCGCCCGAAGCAACTGCGAGCGCCAAGATTTCCACGACGTCGGGTAGTTGCGCAGTGTATGCCTTCTTGCGTTTCTCACACCGGTGAGTCAGGCCCCAATCGGCTCCGAGTACCCCGGCTAGTACGCCAATGAGGACTGCGGTAAGCGCCACCAACACGGGGACGCCGCGCGTGATAAGTGAAAATCCGATGAGAGCCCCGGCCACGAGTCCGATTGCGCCACTTTGTAGTTGCCGGATACGAAAATCGCCCACCGTCATGTCGCCGAGTAAGTTCGTACGTCGCTCGACCGACATCGTCGTTGATCCCACCGCCTCCAAGATGTTCGCGAACACTGCAGATAATCGACCACGTGACGACGATTTTTTGGGGCGGGTGGCCACGTATGGCATGACGCGTGCGGAGAGTTCTGCTGGCCGGTAGATGAGCGCGATCAACGTGAGAAGCACACCGGAAGTCAGGGCCGCGCCTGCGGCAAATCCGCTAAGCATATGCCCTCCTCGCCCGGTCGGGGGTGTTGGCAAAGATGCGTTCGTCTTCCGGCAAACGGCCAAGGCGCAGCATGAGCCAATAGGCGACGAGCGTCAAGACGAATCCACCGCCAAGAATAGCCACACCTGTCGGAGTGGCGAACGCGTCAATGGCGCCGGGTCTGGTGGAAAACAGGAGGAGCATGATCCACGGGGCAACTGCGGCCAAGCGCGCACCATTGACGGTCCAGCTTTGGCGGGCCAGCAGTTCTCCGCGAGCTCGATTCTCGTCGCGAACGAGACTCGCAAGGCTCGCGAGCGTGGTGGCAAGATCATGTCCACCGAGATGGTGTGCGAGTCGAAGTGCTTCGAGGATTCGGTCGGTCATGGGGTCGGCGAGGGTTTCTTTCAACTCGTTGAGGGCTGGGTCAAGCCGTCCATCGGCACGCAGATGCTGGGCGAACTGGATAAAGGCGGGGCGCAGTGCCTGCGGACCACGCACGGACAGCAGTGACAGTGATTCGCCAATTGGAAGACCAACTCGCACGTTCGCCACAATGTCGTCGATGATTTCGGGCCAGACCTCGCGCAATTCTTCGCGCCGTCGTCGTTCGTTGGCAGAGCGCCAGATTTCTGGAAGAGCCGCGCTAAGAACGGCAATGGAGACAGCAATTGGCGCCGATCCCGAAATCATTGCGGCACCAACAAAGCCTGCGATGCCAGCTCCAGCAGCTGGTGCGACCTTTGCGGTGATCTCTTTGGGTAAAGACATTTCGCGCGGGTGATGAAATGCCAAGATCACCAGATAGGTGCCTAATCCGATGAGGACGCCGGTCACGAAAGCCATGACCCACCTCCGAGAAGATTGTGGAGGTTGTACCCACGTTCTTCGAAGAGCTCAGGGTGGGGCGCATACCCTGGTCCTCGCTTAAGGCCTTCGCCCCGATCGACGAAGATCTCGGCCGTTTCAACGATGTCGCCCTCGGTCCTGCCTGTCAGTCCGACGATCTCGCGTACACGGCGTGTACCGTCACGGTCTCGGTGGACATGAACGACAAGGTCGATTGTGTGGGCGACGGTCGGCACCACGAAGTCAGATGTAACATTCTCTCCTGCAAGAAGTGGTAACACGCAAAGTTTGTTGACTGCGTCTCGTGCCGAATTCGCGTGGATCGTGCACGCACCGGGGATGCCCGAGTTCAGGGCGATGAGCATGTCGAACGCTTCAGCTTGGCGTACCTCGCCAATCACAATACGGTCGGGCCGCATACGCAGTGACTCCCGAACGAGACGACGCAAGGTGATCTCTCCACGGTCTTCGATGTTTGCCGGTCTGGTCTGGAGGGCCACAACATCCCGGTGCGAGAGGTTGAGCTCGAAGACCTCTTCAGCGGTGATGATCCGCTGATCTGCAGGAACGGCGCCGAGGAGTGCCCCGAGCAGGGTGGTCTTCCCTGCTTGTGTAGCACCGGAGACGATCACGTTAAGCCCACAGTCGATCGCCGCATCGAGGAAACGCGTTGCAGTATCGGAGAGCAAGCCTAGATCGGCAAGATCAGACAACCGGCGCGGACGGACAATGTATTTCCGGATATTGACGGCCCAATGCTGACGCGTGATATCCGGAATGGCTACGTGGAGACGCTCGCCAGAGCGAAGTGCCGCATCGACGAACGGTTGGGACAGATCGAGGCGCCTGCCGGAAGCTCGAAGCATGCGTTCCACGAGATCTTTAATCTGACCGGGCTCGAGCAAAATATTCGACAGCTGCGAAATACCGTCTTTCGCGAAGAAGATTCGACCAGGCTCATTGATCCAGATTTCTTCAATGTCCGGATCGTCGATGAGCGGTTGGAGCGGGCCAAAACCACCCACGTCGTCGCGCAATCGGCGCCGTGTCGCCTGAATGTCGTCGATCCCAGTGACTATGCCAGCGACAGTCAAGTCCTCGTACTCGCCAACTGCTTGGTCGATGAGATCGTCGAGGCGGGCAGTGTCGAGCTGCGGGTCAATCCGAGATGTGCGCACCAACTCTCGCACGCGCGCATCCAGCCACCGCGTTGCCGTATCCATGCCGCCTCCTTGATCCGAACCGAACGTACAGGTCAGGTTTTCCCGTTCCGGTGCACAACCCACAGCTGTGGGTAACTTTTTTGCGAGGCGGTTTGATGTGGTAGACCGCTCACCTTTTGACGTGTTTCCTTTCGAAGGCGCTGATCAAGGGGTAAAGTGAATTGTTGATTTTGGCTTTCTGACACAGGTTTTTGCGATAACCAAAGGAGGAGCAATGGCAACCAGAGTCACAGACCTAGAGGAACTCCTCCGATCTGAGATCACGCCGGAGAACGCGGCGGAACTCGCTACGAAACTCTCCAACGCGCGCCTGCGCGACGTCATTCGCGCCGTCGAGAGAACGCCCGCGTTCGATGCCGCAGTTATTTTTAGACTCCTGACGAAAGAACGCGCGTCAAAGGTTTTCGATGCGCTTGATACACGCCATCAGGCAGCACTCGTCGATGCCCTTAATCGCGAGGATGTTCTAGACTACTTCGACCATCTCGACCCCGATGACCGCGTCTCGCTCCTTGACGAGCTGGCAGACAACGTGGCGGAGGAACTGGTCAACACTCTGACCGCTGACGAGCGCCATTCCATTGGCATTATCCTCGCCTACCCCAAAGGCACCGTTGGCCGGTCGATGTCTCCAGAAGTTCTTCCATTCGAGGAGACGATGACGGTCGGTGATGCTCTGAGCATTATCCAAAACCGTGCCGATGAGATGGAAACGATCTACACCATCCCAGTGGTTGATTCGAGCCGCCACCTCACAGGTATCTGCTCGATGAAGGATTTGCTGACCTCGAATCCTGCTGAACGCCTTTCGGACATTATGGTCGAGCCCGTCTTGGCGCACGCTACCGACGACGCCGAACTGACGGCCCGCTGGATGCGTCCGCTCAACCACTTGGCGATGCCCGTGGTTGATTCGGAAGACAAGCTCGTCGGTATCCTCACGTTCGAAGACGCCGCGGACATTCTTGAAGAAGCTGAATCTGAGGATTCTGCTCGCCACGGTGCACACGAACCCCTCCAAAAGCCCTACCTCGTCACGCCGGTGCTGGAGGTAGTAAAATCGCGAATCGTCTGGCTTCTCGTACTCGCGATCTCGGCGCTTCTTACCGTCCAGGTTCTTGAGTCCTTCGAGTCGACGCTCGAAAAGGCTGTTACGCTCGCGCTCTTTATCCCTCTTCTGACTGGCACCGCAGGTAATACAGGCAATCAGGCCGCGACTACCGTGACGCGTTCACTGGCGCTCGGCGACGTGCAAAAGCGCGACGCTTTCCGCGTTCTCTGGCGAGAAATGCGCACGGGATTCTTGCTCGGATCCGTCCTCGGAACGATTGGATTTGCTGCCGCCTCCTTCTTCTATTCGCCACACATCGGGATGGTCATGGGTCTGACCCTCGTGGCAGTATGCACGATGTCAGCGGCTGTGGGCGGAGTCATGCCTATTGTTGCGAAGACGATCGGAGCAGATCCGGCAGTTTTCTCGAACCCATTCATCTCTACGGTCTCCGATGCGACGGGCCTGCTCATCTACTTCCTCATCGCGAAGGCAGTCCTCGGAATTTAGGCGCGCTAGACGTAAACCGTGGATCAGACGATCAGATTCGATGTCTGCCCGATTCCTTCAACCGCACATGTGACGGTTTCTCCCGGTTGCAAGAATCGCGGCGGATTCATCCCCGCACCAACGCCTGCAGGAGTGCCAGTGGCGATCATGTCCCCAGGCCGTAGGCGAATGATCGTCGAGACGTATTGCACCAGGTCGACGGGATCGAAAAGTAGATCTCCCGTGTTCGAATCTTGCATGAACTCATCGTCAACTCGCGTCGTGATTCGCAAGGATGGACGCACTCCCCCGACCTCGTCGGGCGTCACCATGACGGGCCCGACCGGCGTTGTCGCGTCCCAGTTCTTTCCCTGAAGAAACTGAAGTGTGCGATCTTGCCAGTCCCGTGCCGAGATGTCATTGAGTACCGTGAATCCTGCGATGGCATCTTTAGCTTCATCTTCCGTTGCGCGCCGGACGTTTTTACCAATGACGACGACGAGCTCCGCTTCCCAGTCGAGTTGTTCGACTTCCGGTGGATATGAGATGTCGTCATTCGCGCCTGTGAGCGCGTCGGTAAACTTCATAAACAACGTGGGGTAGTTCGGGAACTCGTGCCCCATCTCAGCAATATGGCGGCGATAGTTGAGCCCCACGCACAACACTTTGCTTGGGTTGAGGATGAGGCGTTCCCACTCGACCTCGGCGAGTGGCCAGCGGTCCGCGTTGGTCGCTCGATCCTCGTTGTTCATTTCCTCGCCGGACGCGAGCCACGCTCCGACGTCGTCGAACCCCAGATCCACCGCACTCTCGCCGTCGATGCGAACTGCGCGCGTGCCGTCGTTAACTCTGATTGTCCCAATTTTCATGCTCCTATCCTCGCCCGAACGGGGCGGGAGGGGAAGTGCCAATGTGAGGTCGGCGTGTAGTTTCGCCTAAATTTCGCTCGGGCGGATACCGTGGAGGGGTGAATACGACTCCATTTAAGCTTGCCGCCATCGCCGTCGCCGCTATTGACGGCCTCGAGGCGGTGGGTGTTCGCGGACCTTATACTCGTACCGCCGACTTCCAATACGGCGGAGTAGTTGATGCCAAGGGCCGCCGATGGATCGTCAAGTACCCTCTTCACACAATTGCAGCCACAATGATTGAGGCCGAAGCCGCCATCGCACCCAGTCTGCTCGATGCGCTACGCGATGGGCGTCTTCCCTTTGACGTGATACGTCCTGCCGGATTCGCACAGGTCAGACACGGCCGCGCGGTCACCTATATCGCGCCCATGGGCCGAGAGCAGCACCTCGAAGACCTCACCATATCCGGTGCGCACGAACTGGGCCGAGCGCTTGCTGCCATTCACAAACTGCCGACTGAGACAATCGAGAGCGCCGGCCTGCCCGCGTACGACGCGCAAATCTCGCGCCGCCGGCTCCTCGCGGACCTTCACGACGCCGATGCGACCTCTCCTTTGCCAAGCGTGCTTCGCCGCAGGTGGGAGAACGCTCTCGAGCAGACCGAATTATGGGACTTTGAGCCGCGGGTCGTACACGGGGACATCGGATCGGATCAGTTCATGTGGTCTGACGGCACGATTTCGTGCGTGCTCGGTTTTGGGTCCGCACACGTGGGAGATCCAGCTCTTGACTTTTCCTCCCTCGTCTCCATCCTTAATGAGGACTTGTTCGATGCCGTGCTCGAGTCGTATTCGAACGCAATGGGCGAAGAACTCAACGAACACTTTTTCAGCCGCACCGTCCTCATGTCCGAACTTGCGTTGGCGCGCTGGATGCTCTTCGGTGCCCGCCGCGGTGACACCGAGATCGTTGACGACGCTCGTGCGATGATGGATGATCTCGCCGCTGAAGTCGATGCCGATCCGGATCTGGCACCTGGCCCCACGTGGTCGGTGACCTCGGCCCAGCCGCTCGCAGCGCAATCTGCTGACGACGCCGGATTCACGACATTCGAGGAGCTCGCCGATCACAACTCGGCTCCCTCTGGCGATCGTTAATCGTACCGCTCACGAACTTGAGTGAAGGCACCTAGGTGATAGCGGTGGCACCCTTTTCTAACTGCTCACGAATGAGTGCCGCGATGTCCTCTTCGCTCAGATCTCCGGCCCGTAGCTCGCGCCGAGCCTCGTCTTCTTCACCGAGGAAATAGAAGCAGGCTCCAACATCCCCGACATCAGCCCCGCGAGACCGTGCCCACGCGAGCCTGTAAAGGCCGAGTTGGAGCTCTCGAGACATCACTTCAGCGTCGGTTGGACGCTTACCCGTCTTCCAATCGACGATCGTAACCGGTGGGTAGCCAGCAAGGGAGGACGTGTCGAGTACCGCATCAATCACGCAGCGAATGGGACGCCCATCCACCCGAACGTCGATCGCCTCCTCGATGGCGAGCGGCGGACAATTCGAGTACTCCGAAGCATCAAAGCGGCGCAACAACTCTGCGTGCCTCGCATCTGTCATACGCAGATCGGTGTCGAGAGGCATCTCATCGGGATGTGCAACCGCGTCAACATCTAACGTCGACGGCGCGTTGTAGTGATGCGCGATTTCGGCGTGAACGAGTGTTCCGGTGCGTGCCGCTCTGGAAGGTTGGCCTGGGATGGGCCTGCGTTGTTCAACAAGGAACTTGCCCGGGTCTCGTGCTAGGAACACGACGTCCGATGCGGTCAAGTAATCGCGAGTGACGGGATCAGTGTCAATTTTCGCGTGGCGTTCACTAATGATGGCGGCCGCTTCGAGGTTCCACCGGTCGATCAAAGCATCGCGTTCGCTGTCGCTCGGTGATCGCTGAGGAATTTCGACGAAATCAAGACGTCTATCCATGTCCGCAGGCCAATATCGGATAGAACTCTGATCTACTTCGACATCGCCCTTCACAGCATCCATAGCAATCAGTTCAGCGCCCGTGATCGGCGGGTCATTAGATGCAGATTCTTCTACAACGTCGAGCATGTCGGAGACGAATGTGTTTCGTGGAAGCGTTGCTTCGTCAAGCGACACCGTTTCTGTCAGGCTATTGACGTGCTCCTTCAAGAGTTTTATAGGCGTATATGTATCGGTCTCATCCTTGATGTCATACGAACTGACAATAAGCAAGCGTTTCGGCCGTGTAACCGCCACATAAGCGAGACGTCGCTGTTCTTTCGCGTGGTGGTCCTTGAATTCTCCGTTCACAAAATCCAAGAATTCTTCGAATAATGCGAGCTTGCCCTCCCGCGTAAGCTCCTGGTCGAGGGGCGCGCGCTTCTGAAACTCGAATTGTGGTAGGTGTTCGCGATCGTCCCTAAGCGGGTATGGCAAGTCTTTTTTCGACCGGTACCACGGGGTCAGACT
>JBHWRK010000123.1:0-2762 GCA_043426715.1 Trueperella sp.
GGTGTCGGTACGGGCTTCCTGCGCTGAACCCGCGTCCGGATTGACGGCCCGCACGATTGCAGCCAACTCTGTGGCTACGCGGCGGATGCGTGCCTTGATGCTCGCGCCCCCTGCCCCGTCTGAATCGCCTGCATGCGCGCCAAAGTCCTCTGTGGCTGCGAATACGGCCGTCGGGGCCATCACAGCGTGCAGGTAGTTGAACATTGGGCGGATTGCGTGCTCGGTCACCAGCGAATGCCGCGGAGTCCCGCCCGTGGCGCCGATCGCCACCGGCTTTCCGCGCAATGTCTCCTCAGGGAGCACGTCGAAAAACGACTTAAACAGGCCTGAAAACGAAGCATTGTATGCGGGCGTCACGGCCACGACGGCGTCGGCAGTGTGCACGTCGTCGAACGCAGACTCAAGTGCCTCGGACGGGAAACCCGTCAGCATGTTGTCCACGATCGCGTGCGCCAACTCGCGCAGCGGAACTTTCACAATCTCCCCGCCAAGCTCCGCCACCACGGCCTCTCCGATGGCATGGCCAAGTTGTTGGGTGGTCGAACTTTCAGAGAGCGATGCCGAAACCACGGCGATCTTCATAATGTTCCCCTTGCTTTCACTTCGTACGTCGCACGTACCTGCGTCCGCTACTTGCGCTCGGCCAGCCGAATGAGGTTGTCCGCATTCTTGAGCGAGGCCTCATCGGACTCCTGTTGCCCGTAGAAGGACGCGCCGGTCACGTCATCCACGGCAACCTTATGCTCTGCTGGGGCTCGATCGCCACGTTCAGCGAGTCGCGAGGCATGCGTGGGTGCTTCAGGCACACCCTCCAGACGCATGGACTCGAACTCCTTGCGCATGACAGGCACGATTTCGCCGAGGTAGTCGAGCTGCTCGAGCACAGTCTTCAGCGGCAAACCCGCGTGATCAATCAGGTAGAGCTGGCGCTGGTAGTCGCCCACATCCTCGCGGAAGCTGAGCGTTCGGTCGATGACCTCCTGCGGTGAGCCCACCGTGAGCGGGGTCTGCGAGGTGAAATCCTCCATTGACGGACCATGGCCATACACCGGCGCGTTGTCAAAGTACGGACGGAACTCCCGCTTTGCCGTCTGAGAGTCTTTCGCCATGTAGAACTGACCGCCTAGACCGACGATCGCCTGGTGCGCCTTGCCATGTCCATAGTGCTCATAACGCTGACGGTACAGAGCGATCATGCGCTTCGTGTGGCTCATCGGCCAGAAGATGTTGTTGTGGAAGAACCCGTCGCCGTAGTAGGCAGCCTGCTCAGCAATCTCGGGGGACCGTATCGAACCGTGCCACACGAACGGCGGGATTCCATCCAGCGGACGCGGTGTGGAGGTAAATCCACGTAGCGGCGTGCGGAACTTGCCTTCCCAGTTCACCTCGTCCTCTTCCCACAGGCGACGCAGCAGCGCGTAGTTCTCGATCGCCAGCGGGATGCCTTGGCGGATGTCCTGACCGAACCAGGGATAAACCGGACCCGTGTTCCCTCGACCCATCATCAGATCGACGCGCCCGTCCGACAGGTGTTGGAGCATCGCGTAATCCTCGGCGATCTTCACCGGATCGTTCGTCGTGATGAGCGTAGTGGAGGTAGACAGGATAATTTTCTTGGTCTGGGCTGCGATGTAGCCGAGCGTCGTGGTAGGCGAGGATGAAAAGAACGGCGGGTTGTGATGCTCGCCGATAGCGTACACATCAAGCCCCACATCCTCCGCGTGCTTCGCAATCGTCACCTGCGCCTTGATGCGATCGTGCTCGCTGGGCGTAGTGCCCGTGGTCGGATCTGTTGTGATGTCCGAGACTGAGAAAATACCAAACTGCATGGTTACCTACGTTTCGTTGTGTGGTCTAGTGGGTGTCAGGCTGCAGGAACAAATGTGAGGGCATTGGTCCACGGATCAACCGTGCCGGTGAACATGGGCGAGCTATACCGCGTCGCGGCGTGCAAAGGTTGAGTGGTCATCAACTCTCCTCATGGTGAATGGCTCGTCGGGTTAAACACTAAACCATATTAGTTGAAGTTTCAACCTTCTGAGTGTGGCGCCACTCAACACCTCCCCGCCTCCAGCCAGCCCAAGGAATTATGACCGGCGAACAGGCGCGACACCCTACAAGGACGCGTCGCGACACCCCCGCCCTGTAAAGTCGCTAAGTCCCGTTAACATGCCGACTATACGTTGATTTCCGGCGAGTAATCGCGTAGATTTCTTAGCGACACCTCAGGAAATGGGAGCTTATGGTAATCGCACGACCCATCTTTACGTCACTTGGTCTGCTCTTTTTCGGACTAGGTTTTATCGGCATGTTTTTGCCTGTTCTGCCCACAGTCCCGTTCTGGCTCCTAACCGCCGCGTGCTTTATGCGCGGGTCCGACCGCCTCTACGAATGGCTCATGACCCACCCAAAATACGGCGCGTACATCTATCAGTACCGAGAGGCGAAGGCCATATCTTTCCGCACCAAGGTCACGGCGATTGCGCTGTTGTGGACCGGTATTTTGTTCTCCATCTGGATCGTGCCACTTACGAGCGTCAGCATTTTCCTTGCCATCGTTGCCGTGGGAGTGACGATCTACCTCTCTGGGCTTGACACCCTCGAGGAGGGCGACCTCGCCACCGCCCGCGCGTCCTACTCCGATTTTGTGCACACCGAGTTCGGACGCACGCTGTAGATACGTCCTGGGGCCTGCATTCAGTTCGATTCAGCGCCATACAGCCAGGTAAACCGACATCAGACTGGCAAAAAGTTCTTCACGC
>JBHWRK010000124.1:0-4094 GCA_043426715.1 Trueperella sp.
TACGTGTCGGCGGCGAACATCGAGACGACTTTCAACGCGCTGCAGGCGGAGGCTGCGTTACGACGCGATGAGCCCGCCCCCGGCTACGTCCCCTTCGCCAATATCGCGCTTGCCGATACCTTCCAGATCCACGAAGACGGCGACATCCCGGACCTCAACGTGTTCTCCGCGAACAACGACACGATTGAGCGGCAGAAGGCCGCGCCAATCAACGTGGTCATCGGCAACCCGCCGTACTCGTCGGGACAGACGAGCGCGAACGATCTGAACGCGAACCTGAAGTACCCATCGCTCGATACGCGGATCGCTGAAACGTATGCGGCAGAGTCGACGGCGACAAACAAGAACAAGCTGTACGACTCCTATCTGCGGGCATTCCGTTGGGCCACCGACCGCATCGGGGATCAGGGTGTGGTGGCGTTCGTGTCGAATGGCGGTTGGCTCGACGGCAACACCGGCGACGGCGTGCGTTTGTCGATGGCCGAAGACTTCACGGACATGTATGTGTTCAACCTTCGGGGAAATGCCCGTACTGCCGGCATCGCTCGGCAGAAGGAAGCCGGCAACGTATTCGGTGCTGGATCCCGAACAAACGTATCCATCACCATCGGCATCAAGGATCCGGAAAAGAACGGTTTCACCCTTCATTACCGGGATATCGGCGACTACCTGTCGGCGGAAGAGAAGCTGGACATCGTCAAGGCCAACACCCTCGACACCATCGAGTGGCAGACGATCACTCCTAACCAATACGGGGATTGGTTGGGCCAGCGTGATCCTGACTTCGAGACGTGGCCCACAGTTGGCGCTAAGTCTGGAGAATTCACCTCGGCTACTTTTTTCGCGACCTTCTCGATGGGACTGAACTCAGCAAAGGATTCCTGGATCTACTCCTACTCTCGCGAAAGACACCGCGATAGCGTGTTCAAACTGATTCGGCAAGTCAACGATGCAATAATTCAAGCAAAATCCGAAACTGCGGAAGCTCCGCTTTCGACGGTCAAGTCGATGACCGAATACCTTGAGAGCCACCCGGAACTGGCCGACTCGACGAAAATTAAGTGGAGTCGAAACCTGGTTTCTACCGCATCAAAGGGCGAATTACTCGATGCACGCAGCGATGATTTCAGGTTGAGCATGTATCGCCCCTTCATGCCTCAGCACAGCTATGTTGACAGGCGAGTTTGCGATATGGTTTATCGCTTGCCGTCGATGTTCCCGACGCCGAACCATCGAAACATCGGCTTCTATGTTGTGAACCCCGGGAGCGCGAAACCATTCTCCGCAATTGGAACTGACCTGCTTCCTGACCTTGCGATGTATGGCTCTAATGCTGGCCAGTTCTTCCCCCGTTTCACCTGGGAGCCGGTGGAGGCCGAGGATGGTGGGCTGTTCGGTGGCGGAGCCGTCGTCAATCACTACGGTGAAGTGAGCACCTACGGAGAGATTGGTGAGGTCGTCGACGGTTACGTGCGGGTGGATAACATCACTAACGAGATAAAGAGGATCTACCGGGACACGCTCGGCGCGGACATCACCGGCGACGACATCTTCCACTTCGCGTACGGCAAGCTGCACGATCCGGCCTACCGCGAGACGTATGCGGCGGATCTGAAGAAGATGCTGCCCCACATCAAAACGCCTGAAACCCGTGAGGAGTTCAACAAATTCGCCGCAGCCGGCGCCGAGCTGATGGCGCTGCACGTGGGTTACGAGGATGTGGAACCGTGGCCTCTGGACATTCGGGTGCGTGCCGGCGTCGACGAGTCCGATCGTGAGACCTGGCGCGTGCTGAAGATGCGGTGGGCGAAGCGGAAAGACCCGGAGACCGGCAAGAACGTCAACGATGTGACGAAGCTGCTATACAACAGGAACGTCACCATCTCCGGCATCCCGGAGGAAGCGGACGAGTATCTGCTCGGCTCGCGGTCGGCGGTGGCCTGGCTCATCGACCGGTACCAGGTGAAGAAAGACAAGGCCTCCGGCATCGTCAACGACCCCAATGACTGGGCTGACGACGTGGGCGACCCCCGTTACATCGTCGACATGATCGGCAAGGTCACGCGGGTGGCGATGGAGACGGTGCGCATCGTGGAGCTTCTTTCTTCCGGAGACCACGCATAACGCAACTTGCCAACTAGCGATCTCCCTTATCATATTCTTGGAAGCCGGTTAACCGTACCAGGCCAAACACAAGACTCTCCGCAACTTATCCACAGGCGGAAGTGAAATATCCACACGACTTCCGGGTTCATCCACAGCCCTTGTCCCAGAAACCCGGTCGGATGTCTGGGTTATGGTGATTCTGTGATGAACGACAAGACACTATTCGTCTTCATGGACGAGTCCGGCGACATGCAGTTCAAGCCAACAGGGACACGGCACTTTTTGGTCACCGCTGTATGCACGACTGACCCGAGTGCGTCAGCGTCAGCCATGCAAGAACTAAAGTATGACCTGATGGCCGCACGCAGCGAGGATTTGGAGTTCCATGCAACCAATAACAGTGAAGGAACTCGGAAACGCGTTATCGAGACGATTCGGACCATCCCCGGACTGAAGGTCCATACGATGTGGATCGACAAGAGGTACACTCACCCCAAACGGCAAAGTAACTCCGATCTCTTTGGACTATTTGCGCGCTCTATGGGGCGCTGGATCGATGCCGTCTACCGGGATGCCGATTACGACAATGTCGTTCTCGTATTTGACTCCGTACTCACCGGGAAGGAACGAAACGCGTTCAGCAAGCAGCTGAAACCCGAACTTCAAGAGCTGCGATTCCGCTACAAGATCTTGTTTCACCCCGTCAAACAGGATCTGAACGGACAGATCGCCGACTACTTCTCCTGGTCTTGGTTCAGAAAACTCGAACGAGACGACGATCGGTATGTCAATCAGCTTTCCGGGGCAACAAACTGGAGCCAGTTCGATCTCTTTCAAGGCGGGACGCAGCAATACTGGGCCGGGCCAGAAAAAAAATGACCACCCCACCTACCGGACAAGCCGGAAAGCCCAGGGGCTCTTATCAGTGGGGTGGAACCTTTGCAACTAGAGGTTAAGGCCCCCGGCTCTGCCTGTCAACCCAGTGTGCATGCACACCCAGCTGAGCATGCACACCTGGTTGTGCATTCGAGGCGAAGTGGACCCTTGCCACAGTCTCCCTGACGGCCTCTCCGGCACGGCTACTCCCAGTTCGCCGCCGCCACGACCGCCGGGTCAACGTCCAACCCGGTCCACGACACGAGCAGTTCGGCCAGCGCCTCCTCCTGCTCGATGCCGATGGCCTGCGCCTTGTACAGCTCCAGCAGCGCCAGGAAGCGGCCCACGACCTCCATCGACGCCGAACACTCCGCCGTCAACTGCGTGAAGCTCAACCACTCCCCTTCGCCGGCGAGCTTCAGCGACTCCAGGATGCGGCCGGCCATCTCCGGCACCGACACCGCCACCTGATGAATATGGTCGATGCCGACCGTCTCCGGAGGCTTCGGCCGCATGACCACCGCCGCGAACTCCGCGAACTCGTTCACATCCATGCCCAGTTCCACCGGTGGCAGCAGCCCCTCGAAACCAGGGTCGGGGCCGGTCGCACGCGGATACCGCCGCGGGGCGTCGCGCTGCCACACCGCGAACAGATCCGCGACCTTGCTGTACGCCCGATACTGGAGCAGCCGCGCGAACAGCAGGTCCCGGGCCTCCAGCAGAGCCAGATCCTCTTCGTCGTCGACGTCGCCGCGCGGCAGCAGGCGGGCGGTCTTCAAGTCCAGCAGGGTCGCCGCCACAACAAGGAACTCGGTGATCTCATCGAGATCCGCCACCGCGTCCAGGCTCCGCGTATAGGCGATGAACTCGTCGGTCACCGCGTGCAGCGCCACCTCGGTGACGTCCATCTTCTTCGAGCCGATGAGCTGCAGCAGCAAGTCGAACGGGCCGGTGAAATTCGCCAGCGCGACCCGGAAGCCGGTGATTTCCTCTTGAACGCCCACCGAATCGCCGGCAAGCGGCGCGTCGGCAAGCACGGCGGCGTCAGCACCGCCCGCATCGACCACCCCGGCGTCTGCGGCCGGCGCGTCGGCAAGCACGGCGGCGACAGG
>JBHWRK010000125.1:0-3906 GCA_043426715.1 Trueperella sp.
CCTGTAGTTCCTACTCGAGAGATCACACCTGACCGCTCAAAGGGAACTACCCTCCCGATTGCGAATATTTACTTTTGCGGAGTCAGATAGACAACGCCATAGGGAGGCAACTGAACGATCGCGGAGTGCGCACGACCCGACCATTCGACCTCTTCTGCCTCGACCGCGCCAAGGTTACCCACGCCCGAACCGCCGTACTCAACGGCGTCGGTGTTGAGGATTTCCTCCCACACGCCACCGTGCGGCAGTGCCACGCGGTAGTCGTTGTGCGGGACGCCCGAGAAGTTACAGATCGCTGCCACAAGATCTTCGCCATCCTCCGACTTGCGCAGGTATGCCAGCACGTTGTGGTCGGAGTCGTTGACTTCGAGCCATTCGAAACCGTTGTTCGTGAAATCGTCCGACCATAGAGCGGGATGTTCCACATAGATTTCGTTGAGGCGCTTCACGCAGGTCATGACGCCATCGTGGCCGGGATTATCCGTGAGCCACCAGTCGAGGCTCCGGCCGGAATTCCATTCGTCGATCTGCGCAAATTCCTGACCCATGAACAGCAGTTGCTTGCCCGGATGCGACCATTGGTAAGCCAGTAGCAGGCGTACACCCGCGAGTTTCTGCCAATGATCTCCTGGCATCTTGCCATATAACGAGCCCTTGCCGTGCACGACCTCGTCGTGCGAGATCGGTAACATGAACTGTTCGGAGAACGCATACACGAGTGAGAACGTCAGCTCGCCGTGATGCCACTTGCGGTTGACAGGCTTTTCCTGCATGTAGCGCAGGGTGTCGTTCATCCACCCCATGTTCCACTTGAGGCCATAGCCAAGGCCACCCTGCTCGGTCATTGCTGTGACGCCACCCCATGAGGTGGACTCTTCAGCGATCATCATGATGCCTGGGTGGTTGCGGTAGGCCGTAGCATTCGATTCCTGAATGAAGGAAATCGCCTCAAGGTTCTCGCGGCCGCCGTAAATATTCGGCTGCCACTGGCCATCTTCACGTGAGTAGTCGAGGTAGAGCATTGAGGCCACAGCGTCAACGCGCATGCCGTCAATGTGGAACTCTTCCATCCAGTACAGCGCATTCGCCACGAGAAAGTTGCGAACCTCTCGGCGGCCGAAGTTGAATACCAGAGTTCCCCAATCGGGCTGCTCGCCGCGCATCGGGTTCGGATCTTCATACAGCGGGGTGCCATCAAACCTGGCAAGGGCCCATGCGTCCTTCGGGAAGTGTGCGGGAACCCAGTCGATGAGCACGCCGATGCCAGCCTTGTGAAGCTCGGAGATGAGGTACTTTAGATCATCCGGATGGCCAAAGCGTGCAGTCGGTGCGTAGTAGGACGTCACCTGGTAACCCCACGACGGTCCAAACGGATGCTCAGCCAGTGGCATGAACTCCACGTGTGTGAAGCCAAGGTACTTGATGTGGCCGATGAGCTGTTCGGCTGCCGTACGGTAGTCGAGTCCCTGGCGCCACGAGCCCAAGTGCACTTCGTACACCGAGATCGGTCCATTGTGCGGATCGGTCTGAGCACGCTGTTCCATCCACTCGTCGTCGTCCCACTCAAACGTCGATTCGGTGATAACCGAAGCCGTCGACGGCGGAATCTCTGTACGGCGGGCCATCGGATCAGCCTTCTGGTGCCACGAGCCATCGGCGTACTGGATCTCAAACTTGTACCGTTGCCCGTCCGTGGCGCCCGGAATGAAGACCTCCCAAATACCGGTGGTGCCCATCGTACGCATGGACGAGGCGAGCCCGTTCCACGAGTTAAAGTCGCCGATCACTCGGACAGCGCGAGCGTTCGGCGCCCACACCGAAAAGCTCGCACCCGTCACTAGGCCCATCGGTGTGTCATACTCCCGCAGATGTGCTCCGAGCACTTTCCACAGTTCCTCGTGACGGCCCTCGGAGAACAGGTAGCGATCCACTTCGCCGATCGTGGGCAGGAAGCGGTAACCGTCGTCCGTCGTCGCCTCAAAATCGCCGTACGTGGCGCGCACCTGGTAGGTCGGAACCTCCCCGCCCTCAAGTACTGCCACCCAGACACCGTTCCACTCGTGCGTTGCGGGATATTCGCCATCGGGCGTCACAATGGTCACGGAATCGGCAAGCTGCCGGCTGACACGAATTGTCACGTTCTCGCCGTTGGTGTGTGGGCCGAGCACGTCGTGTGGCGAGTGGTGAGCTCCATTCGAGACGGCGTCGAGGACATCATGGTTAACAGATAGGGGTGCAGGCTGTGCGGTCATGTCACACTTCCTTCTGGGGTATGGGCGCCAGCAAATATTTACCTATATTCTACGACGGATTGTCACTTAGAGCGCTCAAAGAGCTGAAGTACTCCACGTACTGGAATCTGGACCCAGTCGGGGCGGCTCGCTACCTCATAAGACACTTCGTACAGCGCTTTATCAAGGATGAGGGCGCTCAGGAGCACGGATTCCTCGTCGGTGAGGGCGCCGTAGCCGTCCATGAACGCAGCTTGCGCGCGGGTGGTCCAGTCCGTCAACGCTTCAGTATCGCCACCGTTCATTGACGACGATCCCGCGGCGTAGTCGAATGAGCGTAACATTCCTGCCACATCGCGCAACGCCAAGTCAGGTTGGACGCGTTGTGCGAGCGGGCGTAAGGGTTCACCCTCGAAGTCGAGGGCTACCCAGCCGCGGTCAGGGACGTGGAGAACTTGGCCGAGGTGATAGTCGCCGTGGACGCGTTGCAGGTGTGGCCACTCAACACCGCGCGCGCGGTCAAAGACTTGCTCGATAGCTTCACGGTGGTCGGCCAGGTCTGGCGCGTCGACGAGCGCTCGCGATGCTCGCTCGTGCCATTCGGCGACCAGAGCGTCGCGTGCTTCGTCGGTCGCTGGGGAGGTTGGGAATGCCTTAGCAAGCTCACGATGAATATCAGCTGTCAGTGCACCGAGCGCGATGATCTCATCACCGACATCGAGATTGCCCTCTTCGAGTCGCTTCGTGATGACCTGCCACGCGTCGGCGGCGCCAACGAGGAACTCTTGTGCCACGAGGATATCCGTCTCGAGTCTGTCCCCATCGAGTCCGTTCCATGCGCCGCGTACGGAGCCGTACTGGCGGGGAACTGAGCGCGAGCCAGCCGCGTCAAGCGCCTGCTGGAGCTCCACGTCTGGATTCGCACCATCACTGAGCACGCGGAAGATCTTGAGTATCACGCCGGCCGCGCCGTCGTCCGGATCCACGAACCGATAGATGATCGAGGTGTTCGATTGTTCGGACGTCAACTGGTGTGAAGCCGACACTGCCGGAATCTCCCCACGCACGGGGTAGGACGTCAGCTGCAACCCGCCCTCATCGTCAGACCTGCCCGCCGTCAACAGACCAAGAAGGGCGCGTTGTCCGTCCACGTCGTCAGTCGCGTCCCAAATCCACACATCGCCGAGCGTGCCGATGGGCTCGACGCTAGCGTTCTCGCGCGTATCCGGGCCCCGGCGGAACGTGAGCGGAACGGAAAATGTCAGCTCTCCCGAGCGTACGAGGAACAGCACGGTAGCCACGTTCGCGCTGGTCTCAATCGGGCTGACACGCATGAACGTGAGGTCTGCATCGGGGTCGCCGGTAAACCAGCGCGCTTGGGTAATCCACTCGCGGGTTGCGCGAGCAAGATCGCTGGGCTGGGCCGTCCACGTGGTCATCATGAGGTGATCGCCGTCGGGGTCGGGGGTGGTATCTGCTCAGCCTCGTGGGCGGTTTCAATTCCCTCAACGGGCGCCGGCTCCTGAGCACCGGGGCGCGTGAGTTCGAGCCAGAAGAAGTCGCGCGCACCGAGCGTCATGTCGTACGAGCCGTCCTCCGCCACCTGGGGGAATCCGGCGCCGCCGAACACGTCCGTGGCCTCCCAATTCGCGAACTCTGGAATCGAAATGACACA
>JBHWRK010000126.1:0-5279 GCA_043426715.1 Trueperella sp.
CCTCATTGAGGTGCGCCCTCAGCTTTTCTCCTCCGATGAACTCGACCCGTTCCTCGATCTGCTCAGCAGTAAGCGACGGGAGGCGGAACGCTTCGTAGTAGTAATCCATGTAGGAGCGTATAGCTTTTGCGGAACGACGACGCTCGGCCATCTTGGAACTGAGCGGCACGATGCGTTGATAATTTTTGCGTAGTTGAACTGAACCAGCCATGTTGGATAGGCCGGCAATAGTTCCAACGGCACGGAAAATTGCACGCCCCACCGGCTCTGGCGTCACTTTCACGAGCCAGGAGGCGTAGCGAAACACGTCGACGATATTCACGCGTCTGATGCTTCCCTCATCTGCTTGTACACGTGGGCCATTCTTTGAATAACAGTGATAAACGCAAGTACGCCAAGAACCCACAGGCCGATGCCCATGACCCAGTGACTCGCGCCGAGAATCGTGGCTAGGACGAGAATACCGGCTATAACGAGCCTGTCCGCACGCTCGGCCAGGCCGACAGATGCCGAATAGCCAACACCTTCGGCGCGTGCGCGAACGTACGGCACGATGGCACCAAAAACGAGTGCGGCAAGAGCACCGGTGACCACCGTCAGCCGTACAGCCTCGTCGGCGTGCAAATAGCCCCAGAGGACGAAGCTCACGAAAATCGCACTATCCGCGAATCGATCCATCGTTGAGTCGAGGAAAGCGCCCCATTTCGAGGTTGTTCCCGTCATGCGCGCCATTTGCCCGTCTAGATTGTCGAATATCACGAGGATGCCAGTCACCACCAAGGCAACTCCGAGCATGTCGAGGCAGAAGAACACGAGCGCCGTAACGCTCGAGAGCACCCCGCCCACGACTGTCACGGTGTTTGGACTAACACCGGCCTTCACGAGGACGCGTGCGAACGGACCAAATAAGACCTGTGCGAACGGGCGTCCGCTTCGAGACAGCATGTTGACCTACTGATTCACGTGGGAATCGATGTCGGACACGATGCGCTCGATCGCTTCATTGATCGGAATGCCGTTGTCCTGCGAGCCGTCGCGCATCCGGAAACTGACCGCCCCGGCGTCGACGTCTTCGCCACCTGCAATGAGTGTGAACGGAATCTTGTCCTTCGATGCGTTGCGGATCTTCTTGCCGAAACGATCATCAGAGGTGTCCACCTCAACGCGAACGCCTCGAGCCTTGAGCTTATCTGCGACGTCAAACAGGTAGTCGTTGAACGCGTCGGCTACCGGCACACATCGCACCTGGACAGGTGCGAGCCATGCGGGGAACTGTCCGCCATAGTGCTCGGTGAGCACGCCGAAGAACCGTTCAATCGAGCCGAACAGGGCACGGTGAATCATGACGGGGCGCTGGCGTGAGCCGTCCGGTGCCGTGTATTCAAGCTCGAAGCGCTCGGGCAAGTTGAAGTCAAGCTGAATGGTCGACATCTGCCACGTGCGTCCGAGGGCATCCTTTGCCTGCACGGACACCTTGGGACCGTAAAACGCGGCTCCTTCGGGGTCTGGGACCAGATCAAGCCCGGATGCGGTACACACCTCTTCTAGTATGCGAGTTGCCTCATCCCAGGCCTCGTCATCGCCCACGTACTTTTTCTGGTCCTTCGTAGACAGCTCGAGGTAGAAGTCTTCGAGACCGTAGTCCTTCAGGAGCGAGAGCACAAAGTCGAGCAAGGTGGTCAATTCGTCCTTCATCTGCTCGCGGGTGCAATAGATATGCGCGTCGTCTTGCGTAAAGCCGCGTGCGCGAGTCAGTCCGTGCACGACACCCGAGGGCTCGTTACGGTACACGGTTCCGAATTCGAACAGACGTAGCGGGAGCTCGCGGTAAGAGCGGCCGCGCGATCGGAAGATAAGATTGTGCATCGGGCAGTTCATGGGCTTCAGATAGTAGTCCTGGCCCTGACGCTTGACGTTACCCTCCTCATCGACCACCTCGTCCATGTGCATCGGCGGGTACATACCCTCCGCATAGAAGTCCAGGTGGCCCGAAATTTCAAAGAGATTTGCCTTCGTAATATGCGGAGTGTTTACGAACGAATAGCCCGCCTCGACATGGCGCCTGCGCGAGTATTCCTCCATGATCATGCGCACCATGCCCCCCTTGGGGTGGAAAACGGCAAGTCCCGATCCGATCTCATCCGGGACCGAGAACAGGTCTAGCTCATTACCGAGCTTGCGGTGATCACGCTTTTGCGCTTCTTCGATACGGGTCTTGTACTCGACCAGTTCCTTCTTGGTCGGCCATGCCGTGCCGTAAATACGTTGCAACGAATCCTTGGCCTGGTCGCCACGCCAGTAGGCTGCAGAGGACCGGGTCAGCGAGAAGCCGTTTCCGATCATCCGGGTGGTCGGCAGGTGCGGGCCGCGACACAGATCGGTCCAGACAACTTCGCCCTTGCGATTGACGTTGTCATACATCGTGAGCTCTTCGCCGCCAACCTCAATCGACGCGCCCTCGGCCGCCTGGTCGTTATCGGCGTCCGAGCCGCCCTTCATCTCGACCAGCTCGAGCTTGTACGGTTGTTCGGCGAGTTCAATCTGGGCATCATCGTCAGAAATCACTCTGCGCTCAAAGCGCTGGCCTTCCTTGATGATTCTCTTCATGTCCTTCTCGAGCTCCTGCAGGAGCTCGGGAGTCACGGGATCGATATTGCCAAAGTCGTAGTAAAAACCATCCGTAATAAACGGGCCTATGCCAAGGTTGACGTCCGGAAACCTGTTTTGCACTGCCTGAGCCAAAACATGCGTGGTGGAGTGCCGAAGAATGTCAAGGCCGTCCTGCTCGTTAATGGAGACACCTTCAACCGTCGCCCCATTCGGCAACGTCGTCAGATCAATATCCAGATCCGTCAGTTCACCGTCTACACGAAGAGCGATGATATCTCGGTTAGCTTTAAAATGGTCGCTGCCGGTGAAGTGCTCGTCAAATGCGAGTTCTTCTCCGTCGATCAAAAGGTTCGGCACGGGGCTCCTTCCAGATATGTGTACGCACATACAAGGTACGCACGCATTTCATCATACCCACGGACGGTGATCTGCCCCGAGTCTGCTCGTGTGAAGCGCCACATACAGGGGTACGATTTTCACATGAGTTTGAGTGTCTTTGACCTTTTCAAGATCGGAATTGGACCGTCGTCGTCCCACACCGTTGGGCCCATGATTGCCGCAAGGCGCTTCGCCCAACAATTGCCATCGCACGTCACCCGCGTAGTTTGCACCCTGTACGGCTCCCTGGGTGCCACCGGCATCGGCCACGGCACTGATAGAGCGGTCATTCTGGGTCTGATGGGCGAGAACCCCTCGACCGTCGATCCACTGTCAGTTGACGCCGCCGTTCAGGAAGTTATTTCTAGCCATCGACTTGATCTTGTAATCGGCAAAGGAACGACGACGATTGATTTCGATCCAGCCGCGGACATTCTAATGGTGAGCCGATCTGAGCTTCCCGGACACCCAAACGGAATGACGTTCGTGGCGTGGAACGGCAGTGACGAACTTCTAGCAAAGACGTACTACTCCGTGGGCGGCGGCTTCGTTGTGAGCGCCGATGACGCGGACAAAGACTGGGCCCCCACCGCCAATCTGCCTTACCCCTTCACGTCTGGCGGCGACCTCCTCGAAATCTGCGAGGGAACAGGCATGTCCATCGCCGAGGTGGCGATGGCCAACGAACTTGCCATGCGGACCGAAAACGAAATCCACGATGGGCTCGCGGAGATCTGGGACGTCATGCAGGAATGCGTGCGCAACGGGTGCGAACGCGAGGGTGTGCTGCCAGGAGGCTTGCAGGTCATGCGCCGCGCTCCGGGCATGTACGCATCGCTCCTCGAAGATCCGTCGTGCGCGAATGATCCACTGCAACCTATGGACTGGATTACCCTTTTCGCGCTCGCGGTTAACGAAGAGAATGCGGCTGGTGGCCGGGTGGTGACCGCGCCGACGAACGGTGCGGCAGGAATCATCCCCGCCGTCATGCACTATTGTCACGAATTCGTTGACGGTTTCGATGAAGCGGCCGTGCGAGAGTTCCTGCTCACAGCTGGCGCGATTGGCATGGTCTTTAAAACGATGGCATCGATCTCTGGCGCTGAGGTGGGTTGTCAGGGCGAGGTGGGGTCTGCATGTTCTATGGCGGCTGCTGGCTTAGCCGCTGTCTTGGGAGGTACTCCCCCGCAGGTCGAAAATGCGGCCGAGATCGCCATGGAGCACAACCTCGGCCTTACCTGCGATCCCATCGCCGGACTCGTGCAGATTCCGTGCATCGAGCGCAACGCAATCGCAGCAATCAAAGCGGTGGCTGCAGCTCGGACAGCTATGCGCGGGGACGGTTCACACGTCGTCTCCCTCGACGACGTCATCACTACGATGCGGGAAACAGGCAAGGACATGAAGTCCAAATATAAGGAAACGGCCCTTGGCGGCCTCGCCGTTCATGTGGGTGTTGGCGTGAACGTCATCGAGTGTTAAACGAGTCCGTGACTTCGGTGGACCTGCCGAGAGTGGCATTGGCAGGTCAAAAGTAGCTAGTCCAACAGTGAACGTCCGCACCGACGTTCGCTGGATACACGAAAGCCCCGGCATTGCCGGGGCTGCGGTGGGCGATACTGGATTCGAACCAGTGACCTCTTCCGTGTCGGGGAAGCGCGCTAACCAACTGCGCCAATCGCCCTGATGATTGAGAGGTGGGTACGGGATTCGAACCCGTGTATACGGCTTTGCAGGCCGCTGCCTCGCCTCTCGGCCAACCCACCAGGTGGTTGAAGCGGTAATACTACCACTTGGCCTTCGAGCGGACGACGGGATTCGAACCCGCGACCCCCACCTTGGCAAGGTGGTGCTCTACCAGCTGAGCTACGTCCGCATCCTCAACGTCTCGTCGAGTGCTTGACTAATATAGCCAGAAATTCTCGAGCTTGTCTAATCGATGAAACATGATGTGCACCACCCCACACCCCGCTTGCAGTCTCGCCGTTGTCTCGGCTATCCTCATGTGGCAGTCCAGACATGGTCGCGAGCCCACAGGTAACACGCGGCAAATCACGGCAAGGGCGATTAGCGTAGTGGTAGCGCGCTTCCTTCACACGGAAGAGGTCACTGGTTCGATCCCAGTATCGCCCACCACATGAATCTCCGGCACTAACAGCCGGAGATTTTTTTGCGCCTACTTGAGTTGCCTCCGTTACGGATTGAAAGAGTCCGTTGCAGCCGTAAGCTCGGCCGCCCACGGCACACCATCAATCACCCGACACACGCAGTTTCTCACAGCAAAAACAAAA
>JBHWRK010000127.1:0-4812 GCA_043426715.1 Trueperella sp.
CTGTTCGATCCAGGTGTTGAGCACATCCGCGTAGATGAGCGCATCCTCTTCGGAATTCACCGAGAAGACGATGAGATCGAGATTTTGGCCGTGGGCGTCCATCCATGCGCTGACAGCATCGAGCGCGATTTCCGCAGCCTCTCGAACGGGGAAAGCATTATAACCAGTGGCGATTGCAGGGAACGCGATCGAGCGAATGTCTGGCATCTTGCCGGCCAACTCCAGCGAGTTCCAGTAGCAGTTATACAGAATCTCTCGATCCTTGTCTTCGATCTGGCCGTCTTTGACGTCCGGACCCACTGTGTGGATGACGTACTTGGCCGGCAAGCGGTATCCGCGGGTGATCTTCGCATTGCCCGCAGGTTCTTCCTCAAGGCCCTGCATGTCCATAATCGTGGCACAGTCGTTGCGCATCCATGGTCCGGCCTGGGCGTGCAACACGGAATCGAGGCATCCATGCAGCGGAATGCGGCAGCCCGTCAGTGAGGGAAGCGCGGTGTTAACGACGGCGTCGATGACCAGTTGGCGCATATCGCCTCGGTACAATACGGTCTCCGAGGCCTGACCGAAATCATTTTGCGGAAGCAGATCATGGACGCGGCGAAGATTCACAGCTTCCACTCGGCCGTGTTTGCCCACTTGGCGATACAGAAGCGTATTAATCGCGCGCGACGCCACGGGATTCAATGGCGCCGGATCGCGCAACGCAAGTTCGGCTTCGAGCCATCGCATCAGGCCATCGTCGGTCGATAGGTGAGCGATCGACGTCCTGCCCGTATAGTGCTTATCCGGCAGGCCGCCCAGGGCAGTCATAAGCAGGTCGTACGTGGAACGCGTGTCATCGGCTGGTACCGGAAACGGTTCCGAGAGTTTGATGGCGTCCTTATATTCAGACAGTGACAGCATCACAAACCTTCCTGAAGTTACTACTGACAAGGTTACCCGAGTTTGCCCCGCACAGAAACAGTCTATAGGCCCGAGTTACCGTCCAATGACCGCGAGGGGCGAGCCGCGCTGACGAACGTTTTCAGGCCGGCACGTAAGTGCCGTAGGGTGGTGCGCATGACGATTGGACAGCCCAAACCTGGCTTTGACCTAGTGATTGCAACCGACGGTTCCTGCTCTGGAAACCCCGGCCCCGGCGGCTGGGCATGGGTGGAACAGATGAGCGGGCAAACGAAGGCCGGCGGATCGGCGTCGACCACAAACAACATTATGGAACTCACGGCGATGATCTCGGCGCTCGAATTCGCGGGTCCGGAACCTGATCTGCTCCTGCGCTCGGATTCGAACTACGTCATCAAGTCGATGACGGAATGGGCGCCGGGATGGCGTCGTCGTGGATGGAAAAAAGCAGACGGCAAACCCGTCCTCAACCGTGAACTTATCCAACGAATGCTCGAACTATACGAATCTCGCACGGGCCGAACCGAGGTGGAATGGGTGCGCGGGCATAGCGGCGATGCGGCCAACGAGCTTGCCGACACGCTCGCCGTGGAACAAACGGCGAAGTTTTCCTAGTCCTGGGTTTCGGCTGGACGGTTAATCCCAGCCTGAGGCGTGTCCGCCACTTCAGGAGACGCCATCGGAACCTCTTGCGCCTGTGCGTACTGAATCTCGGCGAGCGCGCGGTCGATGGTTTCGGCGAACACCTCCGCAGGTTGAGCACCAGAAATCCCGAACTTTCCGCCGACGACGAAAAACGGCACGCCTTGCACGCCCAGGCTGCGAGCGTCACGAATATCGCCACGGACTGCGTCGGCGTACTCGCCGGATTCTAGTTCGTCCTCGATCTGATCGGCGTCAAGACCCATGTCTTCGGCAAGCTCGAGCAATGTGTCAGAATCCGCGATGTTCAGGCCCTCGGTAAAGTGGGCTCGGTAGAGACGTTCGAAAGCCTGTCCGCCAAGAGCTGCCGTTTCCTCGGGTGAGTCTCCGCGTGCCTTCGCCGCATACACAAACTGGTGAGCTTGGAACGTGTTGACGTGTTGGGCGTCCTGCCAGTTCATCTCCAGACCCTCAGCGGCCGCTAGTTCGGCGGTGCGCTCAACCATCTGGCGCGTTTCCTCTTCCGAGAAGTTTTTCGCATTGGCAAGGCCCTCGATATAGGTATCGGGGCTGGATGAGGGCGCTTCCGGGTGGAGCTGGTACGAGTGATACTCCACGGCCACGCGCTTGCCGGACTGTTCGATGCCCTTCTCAAGGCGCTGCTTGCCGATCCAGCACCACGGGCATGCGATGTCAGACCAGACGTGAACAACAATCTCATGAGTCATGCGTTCACCCTATCTAGGTTGTCGAAATTTTGGGGTGGCTCACGAATGCCGAATATGACGGAATGACCTGTCGTCGTGGGGCGCTTCATATCGGGGCCGTACAATAGGATTATGACTTCGTTGAATGCCGGGGCGCCGCGCGCCGATCATGTTCCTGTTGAACGTACCTTCCATGGACACACGATCGTGGATAACTATGAATGGTTCCGAAATCTAGATGATCCCGCGGTGATGGAACACATCGACGCTGAGAATGCGTGGTTCGAGCAGCACACCGCGGACCAGCATGACCTCCAGCGCCAGATCGTGTCCGAAATTGCGGCGCGCACCAAAGAAACTGACGTGTCCGTGCCAATTCGCGAGGGTGACTACTGGTACTGGACCCGCTCCTGGGAAGGCCGTCCATATAACGGCCTGTTCCGCACGCCGCGCAACGGCAGCACCCATCAGGTGGAAAAGGAGCAGGGCGTCCAGCGGCCAAGCCCCGGCGGTTACGGGGAGACGCGCGTGTATGACGGCAACGTACTCGGCGCTTCCGAGAAGTACTTTGCGACCGGGTCGTCCGCCGTCTCTCCGAACGGCAAGCATTTCGCACTCGCGATCGACACGGCAGGCGACGAGCGGTTCAGGCTCCGAATCCACACTATTGACGACGAGGTTGTGATCGACGACGCCGTAGAATCCGTCGGCTATGGACTGGTTTGGCATGCCGAATCGACCGGCGTGTTTTATACGAGGAACGACAACGCCTGGCGCCAGTTCCAGGTGTGGTTCCACAAGATTGGCACCCATCCAAACGAGGACGTGCTCATCTTCCAGGAAAATGACGAGCTGTACAGCGTGTGGATTGATGGCTCGCAAGATGGTGAGTGGGTGGTCATTACGACCGTGTCGACGGAGACGTCTGAAGTGCACCTGATCTCCACTCGTGACATTGCGAACCGATTCAAGGTTCGCGAGCGCGAGCATGGCGTTCAGTATTCCGTTGAGGTGGCCGGGGATGAGCTCCTTATCGTCCACAACGTCAATGAGCCGGGGTTTGAGTTGGCCTCGGCACCGATGGAGCAGAGCGATCCGGAACAGTGGGAGACGATTGTGAGCCCCGGCGAGGGCGAGCGGATCATCGAGGCATACGCGTTTAAAGATTTCGCCGCACTCGAACTCAGATCTGGGGGCGGAGCTCGCGTTCATGTTCTCAAACGCAAGGCCAAAGGCTGGGGCAAGCCGAAGGACCTGCCCATTCCCGAAACGATGACCGTGGAGGTCGGAGACAATAAGGAATGGGATACGCGCGAGCTCATCGTTGTTGCCGAATCTCTCATACAACCGCGAACGTGGCTCGGATGGGACGTCAAGAACGAGACGATGGAGACGCTCAAAACCCTCGAGGTGCCAGGCTATAGTCCGGAGAATTACGTGGAATACCGGGAATGGGCCAAGGCGGAGGATGGAACACAGATCCCGCTGACGATCGCCCACCGAGCCGATCTCGATCGGACGGGCGCAAATCCAGGCCTTATCTACGGCTATGGCTCGTATGAGGTTTCGAGTGATCCGTTCTTTTCAGTACTCCGCCTGCCCCTCATTGATCGCGGGGTTGTATACGTCGTGGCGCATGTGCGCGGTGGAGGCGAGATGGGTCGCCAATGGTACGAGGACGGGCGGTTACTCAACAAGAAGAACACGTTCACGGATTTTGTGGCTGCAAGCCGGCACGTGCTGAACTCGGATCTCGTGGGCGAGGGCAGACTCGCCGCTGAAGGCGGCTCAGCAGGTGGTCTACTCATGGGCGCGGTTGCAAATTTGGCGCCGGAACTTTACCGGGTCATCCACGCGCGCGTACCCTTCGTGGATGCGCTAACAACGATATTAAAGCCAGAACTGCCGCTCACCGTGGGCGAATGGGAAGAGTGGGGCAACCCGATTGAATCTGCGCAAGTGTATGAGTATATGTCCGAGTACTCACCGTACGAGAACATTCGGGAAGTCACCTACCCGGCGATTTTGGCTACGACCTCGATGAATGACATCCGAGTGTCCTACGTGGAGCCCACCAAATGGGTACAAAAGCTTCGCGAGACAGTTGCCGAAGACTCGGGTCTCATTGCGCAATATACCGAGAAGGTGGCCGGCCACTTCGGCGGATCGGGTCGCTACCAGATCTGGGAAAGACGCGCTCGCGAGCTGGCCTTTATTCTGCGCCAGCTCGGCGTGGCGTGATCCTCACGTGACCAAATCTAAACTGGCCGACGTTTTCGGGGGCGGCTGCACCGTCGTCGTGAATTATTTCACGTTGTCGAGCGCGGCAGCGCCGAGGGCTTCCCGCCAGGAGCCAAAGCGTTGGCGTATCGCGGCGCCGGAGGGCAACTTGCCGGAGTTGCCGGAATCGACGAGCCACCGCGAATAGTTGTTGAACGAAGGCTGGCGTCGTTCATGTTTCGCATCCACGATGTAGGAGCGGATGGCGAACAGGTAGTCGTCGGCGGAAAATTTCAGCCCGCCACGGCTCCGGCCGCGGCGCGGGGTCAAGCCGATC
>JBHWRK010000128.1:0-3053 GCA_043426715.1 Trueperella sp.
ACGTTTAGGACACCGAACCCGAGAGCGCCTGTCGGCGCGAAGGCCGCTCGTAGCGGCATATATTTGGAGCCCGGGGCTTTCGCGATCCGGTGTCTTGACTACAGCCTAACCCACAACATTTCCAATGTCACGCCCTGTTTGTCGCACGCTTTCCGTAATTAGCCGGTCGGCCTGCACGTCTGTGAAAGTTAAGTAATCTAGGACACAAATAGTGAAAAAATTGGTAAGATTCTAATACCGGAGTTTGGGGATATACACTGGATCTTATGACTCCTTCCACGCAGGGGCCGTACGGCAACAAAGGCCAATCACTGGTTCATCTACTTTTTGACCGTGAAAACCCCGCGTGTCCGTCGTGGGATATGCGTCCTCCACTGATTTGGGCGTCTGTTGGAGCATTCTTCGCTGCGATCCTTGCGCTTGGCGTGAGCGTTGGCCCCTTGACATCCGCAGTCGCAGCTCTGCTCCTCGGTCTCGCGATCATTCCTGGCTGGCCAGTGCTACTCGGACTCACGAATCGGGGCGTCCCACGCGTCATCATGGGTCTCACCCTCCTTGCCGCACTCCTTGCTGCCTACTTCGGCACCCTCATTACAACGATGTTTGTGACCGCTGGGGCGATCCTTCTCAGTTTCGTGGGTGAAATGTTCCGCCGCGATGGCCGTATTCACCTCATTGAGCACATCTCAGCTTCGGCCGGGGGAGCGATGCTTATGGTTGCCACCTCGTTTTGGGTGCACGCTGGCAGTGCATGGGATCGCGATATTCATGCGCTGCCGGATCCGAGCGCTGTCGTGGGCCTGACAATCGCCATCGCCATCGCCATTGCCGCCCTCATCCACGGCTATGACTCCGATAGCGCCAACTGGCTCGGCATTCTCAATGCCGCTGTAGGAGGAGGCGTAGCAGCCTATCTTCTCGGCGGTTCGTTCTGGATAGGACTCTTTGCGGGCGTAGCCGTTGGTATCACCTTCGCCGTCGTGCGCAGGGGCCTGCGATCCTTCGACCGTCCGCTCACGTGGGTTCAAGGAATCACGAAATCGCTGGTGCCGCACTGTTCGCTGGGCGTGATTGGATACGTCCTCACGGTCATTCTCCTCTAACCTAGTGGCATGGCAATTCGACTTCCCGAGAATCTTGCACCGGAAAACTACCCGCTCGCGTGGCTCATTGACACCTGGCATGGCGGGGGTGTGCTCGAATACGACAACATAGAGGCCGCCGCCTACCTTCACGAATTGACGATCGACGCCGTAGATGGCGGCCCGTACGTCCGATTCGTCTCGCGTATCTGGCTGGCCGCAGAGTCAGCGAGCATCGTCGACAAGGAAGCAACGGGCCAGGTCACTTACGATTCGCTCACCAAGGAGCGGCTCTGGCAGACAGAAACCGGCTATATCCGCGTGAATCCCGAGGCTACGGCCCGCGACGACGGGGCGGTCGAGCTAGAAGCCACAGTCGCCTCTCCCACGGGTACCGCCCAGCTGTGGGTCGGAGTGATCTCAGGCCCCCGCCTGCAAATGATCACGGACACGATCGTCCGTTCCGGCGCCGCTGCAGACCTCCAGGCTGCGAAGTTCGTGGGCGGTAACGTTGCCTCAGACTTTTTCTACGCTTACGACATGGAGGCGTTCGGCTTCGACATGCGTAGCTATCTGGCCGGGCGCCTCTCGCGTCAGTTTGACGACGATGTTGATGCGGACGAAGCGCCGAATGTATGAGATTTTGTGTGCCCGCTTTTTAGCACCCATCGTTAGCCCACTGAGCAAGGAGACACCATGAGCAACCAGAAACACTGGGGCACCGAATTTTATGGCAGCAAGGATGCCGCTGAACAACAAGCGGCGAACGAAGCCGCAGACAAGATTCGCGAACAGTCCGCCGACCAGGTGGAAGAAACGGTCGACGAGGCGCGTGAATCAGAAGATAACAAAGCCCAAAATCCCACGCACTGGGGGATGGGTGTGTACGGAAGTAAGAACAAGCAAAAGTAGGCTGACAAGTGAAGATTTCGCGTGCATTACCAGGCGCCATCATGGACGAGGAACTCGACGTTCCCGCCCACTATTCAAATCCATTTTCGGAAGGCAACCAACTCGCTTCGGGCAAGGCCTTCACGGATCTGTCATTCCTTGAGATCGTTACGGTCTCGGGCGCTGACCGCACCACGTGGCTTCACAATCTGACCACACGCGATTTCAACGCACTAGCCACGGGCGAGTCGTCGGAAATGATGGTTCTCAGTCCGAACGGACACGTGGAAACGGTTGCCGGCGTCATCGATGACGGTGAGCGTACGTGGTTCATTCTCGACCACGGCCAAGCTGCGCCGTTCGTAGAGTTCCTCGACTCCATGGTCTTCCGTATGCGGGTGGAGATCGAGCAGCCGGACGTGAACGTCGTCGGCGTCATGAAACCGGTCTCGGACCTCACGCCGCAGATCCTTGAACACGCCACTGTCGTGTGGGAAGACCCGTGGCCGCGCACGCTGCCCGGCGGCGCTAACTACGGCGTGACTGATGAGGATCACCCGGCAAAGAACCACAGCCGAACCCTGCTCGTCGTCGGCAAGGATGAGCCGATTGTTGAAACGATGATCGCGGCAGGCATGGTGCCTGCGGGCATCATCGCGTGGGAGGCGAAGCGCGTTGCGGATTGGCGTCCACGTCATAACAGGGAGGCCGCCGAACAGGTCCTCCCACATGAACTCGATTGGCTACGTACTGCCGTCCACCTTGACAAGGGTTGCTACCGCGGGCAGGAAACCGTGGCCAAGCTCGTCAACCTTGGAAAGCCACCGCGGCGGCTCACCTACCTCTACTTAGAGGGTCCTGAAGGAGAGCTCCCCGCACCCGGCTCGGACGTCATGCTCGGTGAACGCGTGGTAGGAACGCTCACCTCCGTCGCGCGCGATTCAGACGAAGGCCCCGTGGCGCTCGCGCTCCTGCGCCGCAACACCGCCAGCGACGCCCAACTTCAAATCGGCGCTTTCGAAGCTGTCCAAGAGCCGATCGTCGCGCGCGAGGGGAAGTCCTCGGCATCACCAACGAGCG
>JBHWRK010000129.1:0-3520 GCA_043426715.1 Trueperella sp.
TCGAAGATGGCCTCGGCCGGTGCCGACTGGCAGACCAACCCGGCCACCCAGATTCGGTGGGGTCTCGGGTACATCCAGGGCCGCTACGGTAGCCCGTGTGCCGCATGGGGTCACTCGCAGGCGCGCGGCTGGTACTAAACGGCAGGGCAGGCATGTCGTTGCTCGGACCGGTTCAGATCCGCGAGCTCGCCGCTCGTCTCGGCGTGCGGCCAACCAAAGCGCTCGGCCAAAACTTTGTTCATGACGCTGGCACCGTTCGGCGCATCGTCCGCGACGCGGGAGTCGAACCCGGTGATCTCGTTCTTGAGGTTGGACCGGGGCTCGGCTCGTTAACTCTTGCACTGCTCGAAGCCGGCGCGTTCGTGTCTGCGGTCGAAATTGATCCCGTGCTTGCACGTGAGTTGCCTTCGACGATCGCCATGATGATGCCCGAGATGGCCGGGCGGTTCGCCGTCCTTGCTCGCGATGCGATGCTCGTCAAGGCGGGCGATCTTGCGGTGCCCACTGATCTCGACGGATCAGCTGGCGCTGAGGGCGCGGGGTTCGCTCCCACCCATCTCGTTGCAAACCTTCCGTACAACGTGGCCGTACCAGTGATTTTGACGTTGCTGGAAGAGTTGCCGTCGTTGCGTTCGGTGACCGTCATGGTCCAGCTCGAAGTGGCAGACCGGCTAGCGGCACAACCAGGATCACGCACCTACGGTGTTCCGTCAGTTAAGGCGAACTGGTATGGAAACGTCCGGCGTGGAGCGAAGATATCGCGGAACGTGTTCTGGCCCGTGCCCAATGTTGATTCGGCGCTCGTACATCTTGAGCGGCACGAAAATGTGCCACACGAACGATCTAACGATGATTTCGTTGGCGAATCTGACCTGCTCTCTAAGACGGGCCGATATCCTGACAATCTCCGTGAGCTCACGTTCGAGATCATCGATGCCGCTTTCGCCCAGCGACGCAAAACTCTGCGTGCTGCCCTCGGGTCTTGGACTGGAAGCCCGGCCAAGGCAGAGGAACTTCTCCGGGCAGCGGGAATTTCCCCGTCGTTGCGCGGCGAGCGTCTCGATATCGACGAGTATGTGGCCATTGCGAAGGTCGCCCACACGCACCCCGCTATTCGGTGACTTCTTTCTTATCGCAAAGCCGCATTTTCGCCCCGCCTGGCCCACCTGTTCTCGTGACTGTTTTAAAAGATGCAATGTGATACCTGCGGCAAGTCACGGAGCCATCGGTTTTGCATAGTAGTCAGCCGCGTACGGATGCACATTAAGCACGAGGCGCTACGATAGGCACGTGCAACGTGTTTTAGTTTCAGCCCCAGCAAAGGTCAATCTCGCCCTTCGAGTCGGAGCACCGCGTCCGGACGGTTTCCATCCCCTCGACACCGTGTTTGAGTCGCTCGACATCTTCGACGACATCGAGGTCACGGCTGCCGACGAGCTTACTCTTGAGATTACGAGCCCCAACGGTGACATCGCTGTCGAGAACATTCCAGTAGACGATTCGAACCTGGCGATGCGAGCGGCAAAGGAACTTCTTAAGCAGCGCGGCGTGCTTGACATAGAAGGCTCACCACTACCGGAGGCCCCCGGTGCACACATTTCTATCGCCAAGCGCATCCCAGTTGCAGGAGGTATGGCGGGTGGCTCTGCCGACGCCGCCGGAACTCTCGTCGCGTTGAACAAGCTGTGGGGCCTCGGGTTTTCCGACGACGACCTCGAACGCATCGCCGCTGACCTCGGCTCTGACGTGCCGTTCGCGCTCAAAGGCATGGTGGCCCACGGACAGGGCCGTGGTGAACACCTGCAAGACGTACCCGTCATGGCTATCCACGCGTGGGTGTTTCTCACCCGCAGCGACGGCTTGTCGACCCCCGAGGTCTTCCGCGAGTTTGATCGCCTTAATCCTGACGCCACCGATCCAGCCTCGACGGAGGACCTTCGCACTGCGCTCCAATCTGGATCACTCAACGACGTTGCGGCGTTGATGGTTAATGACCTCGAGACGCCCGCAGTCTCCCTCAAACCCGAGCTTGGCACGATGCTTAACGAACTGCGCGAAGACGGCCTGCGCGCGATTCTCTCCGGCTCTGGCCCATCAATCGCGGTGCTCACCGATCCGGCCTCGATGAACCCACTTGCCCACGAGCTCACCGCCCGTTTCCCGCACACCACCGTTCTTACCGCCTACGGCCCTGCCGCCGGCGCACACATACGCGAGGCTGAGTAATGGCACACATTCTTGGAATGGAGGACGTCGGGATATCGCTTGGATCGCGACCAATCCTTGGCAACATTAATCTTTCCCTCGAGCACGGTAACCGCATCGGCGTGGTTGGACCGAATGGGGGAGGTAAAACCACGCTCCTTCGACTCATGACCCGCGGTCTCGAGCCGGACACCGGCCGCGTCACGATGGTCGCAGGCACCCGATTTGCCGTGCTTACTCAAGCAGATGAACTTGCGCCAGACCTCACCGTTCGCGAGGCGATTCATGGCGACGCCGAAACGTACAAATGGGCTTCTGACGCCAGCATCCGGGAGCTCCATGCAGGCTTAATTCCCGACGTCGATCTGTCGCGGCCAGTTGGCGCATTGTCCGGCGGACAGCGCAGACGCGTTGCGCTCGCGGCCACCTTGGTGAAACCCGCCGACGTGGTCATCCTTGACGAGCCGACCAACCACCTTGACATCGAAGGCGTCACGTATCTCGCCGAATATCTGAATAGCCGGTTCGGGCACGGGGATGGTGCACTCGTGGTCGTCACTCACGATCGCTGGTTCCTCGATGCCGTGTGCGATCGCCTGTGGGAGGTTGTGCCCGGTCACGATGGCGCGGGCGGGCGTGCTCCAGTTCCAGGTCACGTGGAAATATACGAGGGCGGATATGCCGCCTACATTCTTCAGCGCACTGAACGCCAGCGGCTGGCACAACAGGCGGCCGAAAAGCGTGCCAACCTGTTGCGAAAGGAGCTCGCGTGGCTCCGCCGTGGTGCACCTGCTCGCACCTCGAAGCCAAAGTTCCGAATCGAGGCAGCTAACGAGTTGATTGCGAACGAGCCGCCTCCGCGTGACACCGTTGAGCTCGCGAAGATGGCAACCCAGCGACTTGGCAAGCGAGTCGTTGATCTAGAAGCCGTGTCGTACGCATGGCCAGGTGCTGATGAGTCGGTGCTTGAGGACGTCACTCTCCGCTTGGCTCCTGGCGAGCGCATCGGCGTGCTGGGTGCGAACGGCGCGGGCAAGTCCTCGCTTCTTGGGCTCATTTCGGGTGCTCTTGAACCGACCTCCGGCGTCGTGAAGACTGGGAAAACTGTCGAACTCGCCGTGCTCTCGCAGGACACCGGCGAACTCGACGAGGTGGCACATCGCCGCGTCGTGGAAGCGGTCGCGGATATCAAGACTCACGTGGACATTGGGGGAAAACCGACGAGTGCCTCACAGCTCGTTGAGCAGCTTGGTTTCACACGCGAGAGGGCGTGGACTCCGGGTTCGGAGCTCTCGGGTGGAGAGCGTCGCCGGCT
>JBHWRK010000130.1:0-3522 GCA_043426715.1 Trueperella sp.
GTAGTGTCTCAACAGCCATCAAGCCGGATAATCCGGAACTCGCCATCGCACACAGCCGTGGGCAGAAGGTCATTCACCGCTCACAGGCGCTGGCGATCGCGGCGGAATCCAAGGACTTCGTGGCTGTTGCGGGTGCTCACGGGAAGACGACCACGTCGGGCATGCTCGCCGTCGCCTTCAATGAACTTGGTCGCGATCCATCACGAGCCATCGGCGGAAATCTCGCAGGGGGTGCATCGGGTGGGCACCTCGGGAGTGGTTCAATGTTCATCGCAGAAGCAGATGAATCTGATGGCTCTTTCTTGAATTACTCGCCACGTGTCGCACTGGTTACGAACATCGAACCCGATCATCTCGACCACTATGGATCCGTCGACGCTTTCAATAATGCGTTTGACGAGTTTGCGCGCCGCCTCGAATTTGGCGGACTGCTTGTGTGTTGCGCGGACAGCCCCGGCTCCCTCGAGTTAGCGAAGCGCTCACGCGAGAACGGGATTCGTACCTGGACCTATGGACGTGGCGAGGGACTCGAACATCATGCAAAGATTTCGGATGTCGATGGGGGCGCGGACATCATGTTTCGAGGCAAGCCCATCGAGCTCCACCTCTCCGTACCAGGTGCGCATAATGTGCTCAACGCGACTGGCGCCCTCCTTGTGGGTATCGAGCTTGGCGAAGATCCGCAGGAAATGGCTGACGCACTGACGAAATTCAGCGGAACCGGCAGGCGCTTCGAACTTCGCGGCGAGAAGTCGGGGCGCCGCGTCATTGACGATTACGCCCACCATCCAACCGAGGTGCGCGCCACTCTCGAGACGGCGCGAAAGGTGACTGATAACGGTGTGCGAGTTCTGTTCCAGCCGCACTTGTACTCGCGCACAGAAATATTTGCCCAGGAATTTGCCGACGCACTGGATCTAGCGGACTCCGTCGTCGTGACGAACGTGTACCCGGCACGGGAAGTGCCAGAGGACGGCCGTGAGTCTGATGCCATCACAGATCTATTGTCGAAGGCGGAGCTTGTCAATGACCGACATGAGGCAGCGAGGCGCATCGCCAAGTTGTCCAACCCTGGAGACATCGTGCTGACGATGGGTGCAGGAGATATTACGGAGATGGCCGACGTCGTCCTAGGAGCCCTATGAGGGCCCCACGCCAACCCCGCAAACCGCGTCGACTCACATCACATACAACGACGCATCGTGATGGCGGGGGAGAAGTCCCTGCGAAAATTCGGCCGTCGATTGAGGATCATGTGCCCACGGCACCCGCGCCGCCACCAGTAGAAGACGGGTGGGAAGACTGGCCGACCGAATCTCCAGACGAGGTTAGGTACGGCGAGGAGCCCGATGAGATTGAGGACGTGATCATTGTTGACGTTCCAGAAGCTGATCACGAACCAAGCCCGCCCCGCGCGGCCGTGGTTCGGTCTAACGCGCTAGAGAAGTTGAAGAAATCCGGCTCTGGTTTTGGCCAACGAGCCGTCACGCTATGGTCAAGCACAGCGGAAAAGGTACGAGAACGCAACACGCAAGATGATGACGACACGATCGTCATTGGCAACTCGGTGAGCCTCGATGCGCGGCGTGTGGAACGTCGCCGAGAGATCCGCAAGATCCGTCTTAAGCGAGTGGGGATTGGCTCAGCGGTCATCGCCGTTATTTTGCTTATCAGTTGGATACTCTTTGCGTCGCCGCTCTTGCGCTATCAATACGACCCTTCTCAAATAACGGGATACTCCAACCCTTCATTTGTCAATAAAGCGGAGCTTGAGGCACTCGTGGCAAGTTATGACGGTGAGGCTCTCTTGGCACTCAACGAAAGCGCATTAGAAAACGATATTACAAACACAATCGCGGAAGTCGATTCGGTGGATGTCACAAGAGACTTCCCGAGAAGCCTGTCAATCGCTATTACGGAGGCGGTGCCAGTTGCATGTCTTGGCTCCGGTGAAAGTTGTACCGCGGTCACAGAGCAGGGCGTCCAATTGGACATCCCTCATGACCTGATGATTGAACTCCCGCGGATTGGAGAGATTGGCGATGCGCTGGAGCCTGCCAAAGCTGTAGATGACGCCTTGGCGGTGCTCGGTGCGTTGTCGGCCAACACGCGAGACCTAGTCGCGGAGATTTCGGTGGCGAACGGCGAACTGGTGACGATCAACCTCAACGATGGACGTACGGTGTATTGGGGCGGTTTGGAGCGGGGCGAGTTCAAAGCTCAGGTCTTAGACCTCCTCGTCACACAGCCTGCCTCCTACTATGACGTGTCCATTCCAGACGCACCTGTGAGCAGGTAGAACATCCCTACTTTTTCGTGAATATGGAGCAATTGCGCAACACACCCGCCCGGTCGTTGCAATCGAGGCTGGGCAACCGTACCTTTTGCGCGAGATTGGAGCCAGAAAACTTCAAGTTCAACTTGAAGTTCGGAAGGAATTGCTTATGTATGCTTTGAACAACTCAGCCAATATCAAGGTCGTTGGCGTTGGTGGCGGTGGTGTCAACGCTGTCGATCGCATGATTCAGGACGGCCTTGCTGGCGTCGAATTTATCGCCGTCAATACGGACAGCCAGTCGCTGGCCAAGTCCGAAGCCGAAACAAAGATCGATATTGGTCGTGACGTGTCGAACGGCCTAGGAGCCGGCGCGGACCCGACTGTTGGTCGCCGCGCAGCCGAAGAAAATATCGACGTCGTTCAGTCCACCCTTGAGGGTGCTGACATGGTCTTCGTGACTGCAGGTGAGGGCGGTGGAACCGGCACGGGAGCAGCGCCCGTTATTGCGAACGCCGCACGCGAGCTCGGAGCTCTCACCGTCGGTGTTGTTACCCGTCCCTTCTCCTTCGAAGGGCTTCAGCGCAACCGAAACGCGAACGATGGCATCGCCGCACTTCGCGAGGCAGTGGACACACTCATCGTCATCCCGAACGACCGTCTACTCGACGTCACGGAAGAGGACCTGTCCATTATTGAGGCATACCGCCTTGCTGATGAGGTGCTCCACAACGGTGTCAAGGGAATTTCTGATCTCATCACGATGCCGGGCGAAGTGAACGTCGATTTCGCCGACGTCAACACAATCATGAAGGATGCCGGTACGGCCATCATGGGTATCGGCTCGGCCAACGGCCCTGACCGCGCTTTGCGTGCCACCGAAAACGCCATCTCCTCGCCGCTCCTCGAAGCACGCGTCGATGGCGCACACGGCGTGCTCTTGGCGTTTACAGCATCGACGGACTTTACACTCAACGAGTACGCGGAAGCCTCACAGCTTGTCAAGGAAGCGGTGGATCCGAACGCCAACATCATTATCGGTCTCATTATCGACGAATCGCTGGGCGACGAGGTACGAGTGACCGTCATTGCCGCGGGCTTCGACGAGTCCGAAGATTACCTGGTGGGTAGTCAGCAGACCGAGAAACTCTCGGCCCCGATCACCCCGAAGGCACCGGCAGCCCCCACACCTGAGCCGACCGAAGAACGCCAGCCTGGCCAGGTGCAGCAGCAGGACGCGCCAGTTC
>JBHWRK010000131.1:0-16235 GCA_043426715.1 Trueperella sp.
GTGGCGCCTTAATGCAGGCCCTGGAGGGAATACAGCATGGGTAATTTTGCTCGTGTCGAAGATGCACCAGCTGGTGGTGCTGAACACTTCGGTGAGGAAGCTTGGGAGAAGCTGCTTGGTTTTGCTCGCATGCTCACCGAAGAAGGTGAACTACGCGGACTGGTCGGCCCGCGGGAGTTGGAGCGGCTGTGGTCGCGCCATATTTTGAACTCTACGGCTGTGGCTGAATTCCTTCCCAAACGTGGACGCGTTGCGGATGTCGGATCAGGAGCTGGCTTCCCTGGCATCGTTTTGGCAATTATGAGACCTGATCTCACGTTTGATCTCATCGAACCGATGGAACGCCGAACAAATTGGCTCCAGGACGTTAAGGGCGAACTTGCCCTCGAGAACGTGAATGTCATTCGTGCGCGTGCTGAGGATATGACGAAAACTTATGAGGCAGATGTAGTGACCGCTCGAGCCGTTGCGGCGCTAAAGAAGCTACTCCCCTGGACACTTCCGTTACTCAAGCCAGGTGGTCATCTCATCGCATTGAAGGGTCAGCGAGCTGAACAAGAAATCGTTGATGCCGAAAACCAGCTCATGACATTCAACGCACAAAGTGCGTATACCTATGATGTTGACGTCTGGGGTACGGACGAAGGAACAAGGGTCATCGACGTCGAGAAGATGTCTTAGCCCGTCCGGCAGGGTTAATCCGAGCTTCTTTGTGCCGTGTTCCCGATTAAGATTCGGACGCAGTATTCGAGAAGCATCGCAACTCCCGAAATCTGGATCATTGGGCCGTCCCGTCAAGGAGTAAGAACACTACCCCGCCAGAGTAGTTGAAAAATCAACTAATAGTTCTGGCGTCGTAAAATAGCTACTGCGCAGGATGGCTTCGCGTTACTTGGCGCGTAGCTTCGCTGTTTATGCTGCAATGAGATTGTCCAGCGTAGGTGTGTTCACGTGGACGATTGAGAGTTCGACCAGGCCTCTTCTCAATCCCCTGGCTCTAGATTGTTCAACGTAAATCGAGACAGTTTCTATCCAGCTCACTACGCGGCGCAGCCGTGTTGGTTCGTAGTGTCATGTCGTTTGATTTGGTCGAGAACTGGCAAAATAATTTTCCTGTGAGTTGGTGAGATATGGACTTATTTCGCAAAAAGTCGAATCAACTTAGGTGATGGGTTCGTGCCGACATGTTTGTTTCACGTGAAACGTCTTATCTTTCTGGGCGTGAATAGCCTTACTGATATCTCTTACAGGCCGATATCTCTTACAGGTTTTACGGCGAGGTCATAACTTAGACCCGTAACTGACTGATTCCTTTAAATGAAACCGATTCACACTCATAAAGGTCGCATGAGTGGGAACCCGCGATTCTTGTTAGGAATTCGCTAATAGTGTATTTTTAATCTACTTATTGACGGGACACATCAGGCTTATAGTTAGCAATCCGTTGACGAAGCTCTGCTTGTGGATATCGTGAAGGCACCTAATGCGCATACTTAAGGCTTCCGACTTGGCGGTGAGGGTACTCGGAGTACTTTGCAGCTGTAGACGTCCTTTACCCGGAGACATATCGTTTCACGTGAAACATCGTCGTATGCACGTAATTTCGACTGAATAATCTGATGAGCGTGTACCCTGTCGGAAAAGTACGGCGTCTGATGGGATTTCCGTCCACAAACGTGTTGTCTCGAACTTTCACGAGAAACTCCAAATTATCCGTTTAAGAAAAGCAACACGTCTAAGCGCAATGCGTCCACGAGGTCGTCGGTTTGAGTGCAATCAAAAATTGCAACTCATACGACGCTAATGTTTCACATGAAACATCGTGGTGCCCGAACCGCGTGAAGGAATCGGGCTGGTCTGTGGGCTAAAATGTGCGAACGGCTTGTTCAGTTGAATTCAGTCAACTGGGCAGATTTCGTGCCGGGATGTGTCCTAAAGACATCCCTTAACAGGCAGCAAATAGCGGGCCCTAGGTTGGTTTTGCGAGTGCTTTCATCCCGAAGCTTACGCAGAGCGGAAAGTGGGCGGGTCTCAACTCGTCGTTTCACGTGAAACAAAAAGCACGTATATCGTCGATCGAACTGAGTTGAGTCTCTAGACTCGACTACATGAATGTTTCACGTGAAACACATTTAAGAAGATGACAATCCACACCCATCTCGTGAACCGGAATAGCTCAGTCAGTCAGATAGACTGTTGGCCTACCGATCGAAGGAGCTAATTGTGGCGGATCCCATGCGGGAGGCTGAGCGGCGAAGGAACATGCGTCCTAGGGCGCGCACATTCGAGGAGCAGTTCCATGAGGACACTTCGCCGGTGGGTGCCGAACTTGTACGTGACCGGGAAACATTGAAGAAGCTCGCAGGAAAAGACCTGCCTAAACCACGTGAAACACGTATCATCACGGTTGCCAACCAGAAAGGTGGAGTTGGCAAAACGACTACCGCGGTAAATGTAGCCGCGGGTTTAGCTATGGGGGGTCTGAACGTACTCGTTATTGATTCTGATCCTCAGGGAAATGCCTCAACTGCCCTAGGAATCGAACACACAGCGGGCACACCGTCTCTACATGAGGTCATTATGGGCGATATGTCCATTAATGACGTCAAGAAGCAGTGCCCGGATGTAGATAATCTATGGGTTGTGCCGTCGACGATCGACTTGTCGTCCGCTGAAGTGTCTTTGGTTCTAGAAGACAGCCGGGAATTCAGGCTCCGTGACGCGATTCTCGAGGCTGAATTGGATGTCGATTATATTATTATCGATTGCCCGCCCAGTCTCGGATTGCTCACGCTCAATGCTTTGGTTGCAGCAAAAGAAGTCTTGATTCCCATTCAAACTGAATACTACGCGCTCGAAGGCTTGACGCAACTCATTAACACCATCAATATCGTGAAGCAGTCGACGAATACAGAACTCGTGGTATCAGCAATTTTACTGACGATGTATGACCGTCGGACGAATCTGGCCCAAGAGGTGGCGAAAGATGTAAGAGCGCATTTTCCTGACCTGACGTTAGAAACAGAAATTCCACGAAACGTGAAGATATCTGAAGCTCCAAGTTACGAACAAACGGTTCTTACCTACGATCCACGCTCAGCGGGTGCCGTCGCATATCTTGCTGCCTCAAACGAGATCGCGCACAGAGCTTAATCGCCACAGCGCTGTGGCCCAACACGCAACGGAGTGTAAATATGGCTGAGAAAAGAAAAGGTTTAGGCAGGGGGCTCGGAGCTCTGTTCCCTGAGGAGCAGAAGGAAGGAAAGAGCCGAGCAATCGATGTATTCTTCAGCTCGCCACTGAAGGAAGTTGAGGAAACACCTTCTGACCTGCATGAACATCAAGATTTAGAGATTCACGTTCCTATTTCCAGCGCGGAGGCCTCCCTCGAAGCTGACGCAGGTAAAGGCGCCGATGATGCGGCTCCAAACACGAACGTGCCTGGAGCAAAGAAAGCTCAGCCCTCGAAGAAGAGGGGCGCGCAAGGGATGACCAGGGACGATGACCTCGAGTTGGTTCCGGTGCCTGGTGCAACGTTTGGAGAAGTTCGCATATCGGACATTATCCCCAACCAGCGCCAGCCAAGAGAGATCTTTGATGAGGATGAGCTTCAAGAACTCGCAGATTCTATCTCGGAGGTCGGTGTTCTTCAGCCAATCGTCATCCGACCCCTCGATGAATCTGTGCCGGAGTTTGGCGATGCTCAATATGAACTCATTATGGGTGAACGGCGCTGGCGGGCTTCCCAGCGTGCAGGTAAAGAGACAATTCCGGCGATTATTCGCCGAACCGATGATTCGGATCTCCTACGAGATGCTCTTCTGGAAAACCTTCACAGATCGAATCTCAATGCTCTTGAGGAGGCAGCGGCTTACCAGCAGCTGTTGGATGACTTCCAATGCACACAGGAAGAACTTTCGAAACGGATAGCCCGTTCGCGGCCACAAATTTCTAATACGCTGCGCCTGTTGAAGTTGCCGCCACTTGTACAACGTCGTGTCGCTGCAGGAGTTCTTTCCGCAGGTCATGCTCGCGCCCTTTTAGGTCTGCAAGATCCGGCCGCGATGGAACGTCTTGCTCAGCGGATTGTGGCAGAAAGCCTCTCGGTCCGTCAGGTCGAGGAAATTGTTGCCATCGGGGATGATTCAGCTCCCACGCGAGCCGGCGGTACCCGCCGCGGACGACACGAAGAGGAACTCAACGAACTAGCTGGACGTCTCGCAGATCGGTTCAACACTCGTGTCAAGGTGAATTTGGGCGTCACAAAGGGACGTATCGCAATCGAATTTGCGACGATCGAGGATCTCAACCGAATTCTTGACAACCTCAACGAAGAGAACGTCCAGATCCACGACGAAACCGCATAATCGGCGTCGTTAAATTCCTTCGTCCGCAGACACGGCGGCAACCTTGAGGATCTCGAGGTAAATGTCGTCAAGGGTGCGGTTCTGCTGCCGTGCCAGTGCAGATGCAGCCTGTGGGAAGATGGATGTCTCGGTCATGCCTGGAGCAACATTGACATCGAGGAACCAGGGCTCGCCTGACTCGTCCACGATGATGTCCGTGCGTGAGTAGTGACGTAGCCCGAGTGTCTCGTGAACAGCCTCGGCCATGTCCATCACACTCCGCCGTACCTCGTCATTGTCATCCTCAATGATGTACTCGACTCGGCCGGGGTTATAGCGGGCATCGTAGTCGTAGGGACCAGTAGCCCTAATTTCGACAGGCGGTAGCGCCTTCGGGCCATCTCCAAGGTCAGCCACGCCCACACCAAACTCGCGTCCGGAGATGTGTTGCTGAATGAGTGCGACGTCCCCGTACGCAAAGCAATCCACCATCGCACCGGGTAGCTGAGCGCGATTTTCAACGATCGACAGGCCCATGGACGAGCCAGCACGAGTTGGCTTCACAACGAGTGGGAAGGAGAACCGTTCTTCAACCAAATTCAGGATATTTCCCACGCCCACTTCACGGAAGAGCGACTGGGGGAGCGCCGTCGAATCTGGAACGCGAAGTCCGACCTTCGAGAGCACGGAGGATGCCACCGACTTATCTGATGCAAGGCGGCACCCGTACGAGTCTGTACCAACGAAGGGAATTCCGGCCAATACCAGAAGATCTTGGAGGGAGCCGTCTTCTCCGATGGATCCGTGAACGAGAGGCCACGCGACGTCGGGCTCGATCGCATCCAAACGCTGGAGCAACTGACCATCGACGTCAAGGACTTTCACCTGAATTCCGGAACTCCGTAGCGATTCGGCCACGCGGCGCCCTGAGTTAAGTGAGATCTCGCGTTCGTGGGTAAGTCCTCCAGCTAGAACTGCAACAGTCATCGGTCCCATGGTTTACCTACCTTAGATTCGAGTTCGGGGTTTCAACGCCCGTGTCGATGTGTCGATCCGGATTGCCAAACATTTCAACAGTTTCGAGTTCGCTCTTGATGACTGTTGAAAGTCTGCGTACGCCCTCTTCGATGCGATCTGGGGGAGGGTAGCAGAACGAGAGTCGCATGTGGTCGGATCCTTGGCCGTCGGCATAGAACGCAGTACCAGAAACGTAGGCGACAAGATTCGTCGTTGCGCGAGGGAGCATGGCCTTCGCATCGATGCCTTCCGGTACCTTGACCCATGTGTAAAAACCGCCGTCTGGAACGTTCCACGAGGCGTTGGGAAGATACTTATCGAGGGCAGCAGACATAGCATCGCGCCTCTGCTTGTACATCGACCGGTACGACTTGATCTGAGCCATCCAATCGTATGTGCGTAGGTACTCGGAAATCGAGAGCTGCCCCATCTTCGTGGGTGAGAGAACGGCATTTTCGTTGGCCAAGATAAGACGCTGCGTGACGGCGTGATTCGCTAGCGCCCAGCCCACACGATATCCAGGAGCGAACGTCTTTGAGAATGAGCCGAGGTAGATCACGCCATCAGGATTGATCGTTTGCAGGGGCTTCATCGTCTGATCCTCGAAGCCAAGCATGCCGTAGGGATTATCTTCGAGGATGAGCACGTGGTGGCGTTCGCAGATCTCCACGATTTGTGGCCTGCGCTCCGCAGACATCGATACTCCGGCCGGGTTGTGGAAGTTCGGTACCGTGTATAAGAACTTCACCTCACGGCCTTCGTTCTCGAGCTTCGTGAGCGTTTCCTCAAGTGCCTCGGGGATCAGGCCATCCTCGTCGAGTGGCACATGAACGACGTTTGCCTGGTACGCACGAAAGACGCCAAGCGCACCTACATACGAGGGCGCCTCAGCCACGATCACATCGCCCGGGTTAATGAAAATCTGCGTGATGATGTCCAGTGCCTGTTGCGATCCGGTTGTGACGGTAATGTCGTCAGGATGCGCACGAATACCCTCCGGACGCATGACCTCCACGATCATTTCGCGGAGTTCTTCTTCTCCCTGTCCGCCGCCGTATTGCAACACTTGCTGGCCACGTTCCCTCAGGAGTTTTGCACTCATGTCTGCCAGAAAATCGAGCGGCAATCCCTCAATGTTAGGCATACCGCCGGCGAGCGAGACCACTTCTGGCCGGTTCGCCACAGCGAACAGCGAGCGTGTCTCGGACTGCTTCATGCCCAGAGCTCGGTCTGCGTATCGATCAAACCAGGGATCCAAGCGCGTGCCAGAACCCGTTGACGCATCCAGTTTGCTCGCAATACGCGAATCGTTCATTGTCTCCCAACTTTCTTACGAAGTCAGTTAGACGTTACCACCGAATCTGGTCCGATTGAACGAACGATATCTGCTACTGCACGTGTTATTTCACGCTTCGGACGCGAACCTTGCAGTCGTAGGACTTCCTGCCCGTTATGAAGGACTTGGAACACGGGAAGTGCGTCGATTCCGGCGTCATCCGCAACGTCCGGTTCGGCGTCCACATCAACGACGACGAGTGGTATAGCCGCCCCGCCAGGAACGATACGTTGGGTTTCAGTGCAGACTTCGCTCACGATGGGAGCAAGCTGGTCACATGGAGCACACCAGCCAGCCGTGAAGAAGCGGAACTCCAGATCGGCCGGCGGTGTGCTCTCGATGAGTGTATGGTCGGCGTCGGCCATCACGCGTCGAGGCCGTCGAGGTACTCTTCGGCGTCGAGTGCAGCCTTGGCCCCCGTTCCTGCGGCCGTGATGGCCTGCTGGTAGTGGGAGTCCACGACGTCGCCACAGGCGAAAACACCGGGAAGTGAGGTAGCAGTGGACGGTTCGTCAACGACGATGTAACCGGCATCGTCAATCTTGAGCGCCCCCTGCAAGAACTTGGTGCGTGGCTCGTGTCCGATTGCAACGAACATGCCAGACACGGGCAGGTCGCGGGTCTCGCCGGTCACCGTGTCGCGCAAAGTGAGGGACTCGAGCCTAGAGTCTCCATTGATCTTTTCCACAACTGTATTCCAGTGCATGGTGACCTTCTCGTTCGCGAGCAGGCGGTCAGCCATAATCTGGGAGGCGCGCAGCTCATCACGACGATGAATCACGTGCACATTGGAGCCAAAGCGCGAAAGGAACTGGGCCTCGGTCACGGCGGAGTCGCCGCCACCGATCACGGCAATCTCGCGGTCCTTGAAGAAAAATCCATCACAAGTGGCGCAGTAAGATACGCCCTTGCCGGTAAAGAGTTCTTCGCCCTCGAGGCCGAGCTTCTTATAGTCAGAGCCGACGGCAAGGATGACGGAGCGCGCGAGATAGGTCTCTTCGTCGGTCCGAATTTCCTTCACGTCACCATCGAGCTTCATCTCGATGGCATCTTCGTAGCGCATGTCCGTACCGAACCGTACAGCCTGCTCTTCGAACTTTTGCATGAGCTCAGGGCCCATGATGCCTTCGGGCCAGCCAGGGAAGTTTTCGACTTCAGTGGTGGTCATCAGTGCGCCACCAGCATTGAGTGTGCCAGCCAGTAGGACGGGGTTAAGGCCAGCGCGGGCAGTGTAAATCGCTGCGGTCCATCCGGCTGGGCCGGAGCCGACAATAACGACGTCGTGAATGTTGGTCACTATTCCTCTTTCTCAGCGGCTCTACTTGAGCGTGATTTCATTGAGAACGAGCTGGTTTCCGCCAGCCGCGTTCTGCGGAAGTTCGGGTATCCAGATCATGAACGAGCTCGCTGTGAGCGGCTCGCTCAGGGTCATGGTCGTCTGGCCTGCGGTGATTGGCCCTTCGGCCATCACCTTGCCTGACGATGGTGCATCTGGAACGGTATCTCGGATCTGAATATTCCCGCCGGAGCTCTCGGCGTCCAAAACAACCTCGGTAATGACCGCTTCTTCGTTGAGTTCAATGTGCAGTCCGATGCCAGACATCGGGTTCATCGTGGCTTGAACATAGGTCCAGGTTGTCCACGAGGTCGAGGGGTTTGCATCAATCGCGTTTCTGACAGATTCGGGATTATCCAGCGTTGCCGGATCTGTTCCTGCGATCATGCCTGCGTCGGGCGAGATGAGAGTTGCATTGACGATCACGGGTGGCGCGGCCGGCGCTGGTTCTGATTCGAGTTCTGCCGGTCCGGGTGTGGAGGTAGTTTCTTCGGGTTCCTCGGCGGGTACGGAACTTGACACGTCTGAATCTGGATCGATCAGGGTGACAGGGTCAAAAGGTGCGGTCAATGCGCGGACCCCGAGCCATCCAACAACAACCACGCCGATGATGAAGAGTGCCAAGACAACGCGGGAGGCGTTGAGCAGTTGGCCGCGCTCTTTTTCATATCCCTTCAACGCTGCCTCGCGGGCGGCAGCCTTTTCTTGGCGTGCACGCTCGGATGCGGCTGCTCTTTGAGGGTCGATCTTTGGGACGCGAATCTTTTCGCGCAAAGTGGGTGCCGCTGGACCTGGTTCGCCGGCGAGTGAGCCAGCGATTGTAGTAGGAGCCGCATCCTCGAAGCGATCTTTCAGGCTCAGACGCTGGGGCCCTGCGCTATCGGCGTCATCGTCTGCGACCTTATCAGCCTGGGCAGTGTCATCGAGCTCGTCGCCATTGAGTTCGTCGGCCCCATCAACGTCATTGGAATCTCCGTCAGAATCGCTGTCAGCGTCGGTCTCAGTTTCAGCCGGCAAAGGCATTGGAGCAGGGACTGAGGACAGACCCGGCCACGCGACATCGCTGAGTTCATCGTGTGAATCGATGTTGAGTTCTTCGTCGATAAATGCCCTGACGTCGTCCGTCGTGGATACGCGCGGCGGCTCATCGGCCTCATGTTCAGCCGTCGCATCCTCCACAACGTCTTGAGGGTCGGTGTTCGTGTCTTGATCACCGACGTCGACTGCAGCGTCAGCGTGGTCCTGATCTGGAGCGTCCGTATCGTGCGCCTCGTGAATGTCCGGCTCAATCGGTTCATCACCGGCAGCTCCAGCATCGCCAAGATCGTCGTCAACGGACTCAGCCTGATCGTTGACATCCCCGGAGTCGGGTCGCTCAGACATGCTCACCGCAGCGGCACCTGCCACGCCTGCAACCGCGCTGGTCAAAGCGGGCCAATGTGTGGGCAGCGCCTCGGCGTCGTCGTCAGTAAAAATCAGGGTGTCATCGGCGGTAGGGGCCTTGGTGTCGACGCTCACAGTCGACGGGGCGTCCACTTCCTCGGGATCGGTCGGCTCAGGCAATGCCAAGACATCAATATCTTGCCACGGCACGAGGCGGCGGGTCAGATCGGCTGGGGAGGCGGCACCGTCGCCGTCGCGCTCGCTGGCCAATGTCGCGGCGAGCGGTTGCGGAAGGTCGAGATTGGCAGCTTCGGCGATGACGGCGTCGTGCTCGTGCGGTTCTGGAAGATCGCGGCCAAGCAACAGCGACGCCATCAACACGGTGAGTCCGCGGGCCTCGTCGCGATCAAGAGCTCCCATGTCCTTCGATGTGTCGGCGCCAGCGAGTGCGGCATGCACGCCCAGACCGTCAACCACCACGTCACCCTCGGGGGTCAAGAAAATCGAGTCTGCCGTCGTTTGGAGATGGCGGACCCCGCGGCGCGCACCCGTGGCAATCGCGCTGGTAGCTTCGCCCATGATGGCGTGGACCTGATCGGCCGGTAGAGGTTCACCGAGATAGTCGGCGACGGGGCGTCCGGGTGGAATTTCGGTGATGTAGGCGTGGTCGTCATCGGCAACAACCTGAACGATGGACACGAGGTGCGGATCGGACACGAGCGCAGCGCGCCGAGCGGCATCGGCAATGGCTCCCACCTGTTCGCAGTCCGGGTCGATCACAACGGCGCGAACTAGGCGCGAAAGCGCCATGTCACGTGCGATCCACGCCGTTGCGTTGTCAAAACCGGGTTGGTACGTGTACGGGTAAACGAGGTCAAAGCGACCCGCGATCCGCTGTCCTGCCCGCGCGTATGAAGTGCTCACTCGTCAAACTCCCGTTATTCCACACATAGTCGTTTTAAGTCTATCGCCGATTTGGGTGTTCAACCGTCTCATCTCTTCGTTGCGGCCACAAAATCGTCAGGTTCGATGGGATCAGAGCGGCGGCCCTCGCGAACCGAGCTGATGAGTCCGATGACGAACACGGCCAAGACCCCCGCAGCGATAACCGCGGTTCCCACGTTTTCCCAGTCCGCTCGTACACGTACGTGTAGCGTGTCGGGGCTGCCCACGATGTCGCCCGCTTCGTTCGTTACCTTCACATCGACGTCCAAGTTTCCAGAACCATTGGCCTCGACCGGCACGGAGACGGTGGTCGTTGTCGACGCCGGAAGAGTGACTGCCACCGGATCCGGCGCAACAAGGCGGATATCCGGAGTGTCAAGATGAATGACGACAGCCACGGGCTTTGTAAACTTGTTCGTTACTTGGACGGGGAGCGCGGAGTTTTCGGAGATCATATTGATCGGCGATGAGGTATTAAATGTAATCGCACCCATCTGCTCTTCGGTGGGGGCTAGGCCAATGATGCGCGCGTTACGGGTCGATGGATCAGACCGCCACGCAACCGAGAGCAGCTTGCTGGCATTACGGCGCGCTTGATCGGTGAGGTCTGACCAATCCTCAAACACCGTGGCGAGCCGATCAAACTGGGCGAGTCCGTCATCGATGTGTTTGAGATCGACTTTACTGATGGCACCTTGAAGTGGGGCGTCGGTCTCGATAAATTCGCGCGTGACTGGCGAGCGCTTCCCGCCGGCGATCTTGGACAGCGATGTTGTCTTGACCCACGGTGTCTCCAAAAGCGTGAGAGCCGCCTCTCGGGCAGATTGTGTGGCATCTCGTTTGACGACGACGGCGAGCGGACGCGGATCGTTCGGTCGCTGGCGGTGGTGGACGGCAGAGAGCGCGACGGCGACTTGACGTGCGTCGATGGGATCGAGCGTGAGACCTGGGAAGGTGCCGACGATGAGCGTCCCGGCGATCGCGGAACTGATCGTAGAATCGGTGGCGATGGCCTGGGTTTCGGTGGGCAATGCGATCGTCGTGAGTGCGCCCGGCGTGTAGGTCAGTGAATCGGCGGGTTCGAACACGGCATCGGGGATAAGCAGATCCATGCCGAGGTCGGCAGCGAACTTGACTGCGGTCAGACTCGGGGCGCTCGCCGGAAGGAATACGGCGTTATCAACAAGTTCCTTCGCTTGGGCAAACCGGCCGGCGCTCGCGAGTGCCGCGATATCTGCGTCGAACATCGGGAGCGAGAGCCGCTCAGCATAGCGCGGTTTCTGCTCGAGTGATGGGTCCGCGAGTATCGTGACGCCGGGATGGTCCCACTGGTCAACGAGCTCATCCACTAGATCGGGGCGATCGTCTTCATCGGTCAGCGGCTTGTGCCAGAGCAGGTCGTTCGCGGAGCTGATCAGCGTGAGATCGGGGTCAACGACGGGAACAACGGCGGTGGCGGGAAAGGGCGTGATCGGAACGTCGGAGACCGTGATGATCATCGTGCGGTCAGAGACCGTTTCAAGGTCGGTTACCACGCGCACCTCAATGCCGCGTGGACCCCATGTGAATTCGCCTGTTGCCCACGGCAAGTCTTCGCGCGGCACGGTGAAGGTGGTATTGATCGTGTGGCCGGGCAGTACACGCTCGTTGGTCTCGACTGACGCCACGAATCTGGCAGGGGAGACCTCGTCCATCCAGTAATAGACCGACGTTTCCGAAATCGCGGTGGTGGACTGAGCAAACAGATCGAACTCGGTAATCGTGGCGGCCTCGAGCGCGTTGTTCGTGTAGGCCACCGTGATCGTTAAATCCTCGTCAACATCCAGCACGGGCTTGGAAACGTCCGTAATTGTCACGGTTCCGGGCTCGATCACGTCCTGCGCTGCGGTATCGGACGTAGCGGACGTGCCGTTGTCGTCGGACGTCGTTGCGATAGCGGGACTGCCACCGATGCTGGCAACCGCGAAAGTGATAAGTGCGCCGATCGCGCTCAAGCGTTTCCTCATGAGTCGTCCCCATAGAGAAGAGAGCGGGCCATGCCGATGATGCGCCGTTCGTTGGGGTAGGCAAGGCGCGAGGCAACCTCGTCGATGCGTACCCATTCAACCTTTTCGGCTTCGTGATCTGGATCATTTTCCACAGTTAGGTGGCCAGAGAGTGCCTCGAGCAAAAAGTGGTGGACAACCTTATGCACACGGCGGTCAGTGCCGGAAAACCAGTAATCGATGGAGGACAGGTGGAGGAGGACGCGACCATGGATGCCCGTTTCCTCGGCCACCTCTCGAACGGCTGCCTCTTCGGCAGTTTCGTCTCCCTCGAGATGCCCCTTGGGCAGGCACCATTCAAGACGACCGCCCCGGTTCCTGCGCGCAATGACGGCCACGTACGCGTGCCCGTTCTGAACTGAGACGATCACGCCTCCAGCAGACGTCTCATTGACGACCGGCAACTGACGCTGGTGGCGTATCGCGGGTCGTCTTCGGCGCGGACCCTTCGGAGGAGGGGCCGGAAATCTTCTCGACATATATATCTACTGTAGTGATCTAGGTCTGCGGGTATGCTTTCGCCCTCGTTCTTCTGGCACCCTTAAGGGGTGACCAACGAACGCGACACCACGTCCCATCAGATAACGGCCAACGCTGACGTCAATCAGCGTGCCCTGCTGCTCGCTCAAGGACAGCGAACCTTGACCGAACTGCCACAGGCAATTTATGAACTGGGATCTATTTTCGCACGTTCCGGGCACGAATTGGCACTGGTTGGAGGACCAGTGCGAGATGCGTTCCTCGGCTCACCCGTTCACGACTTTGATTTCACGACGTCGGCCCGGCCAGATGACACGCAAGCTCTGCTTGATGAGTGGGGCGATTCCGTGTGGGATATCGGCAAGGACTTCGGCACGATCGGCGCGGCGCGCGACGGGTTGGTGGTCGAGGTGACGACGTACCGGACCGAGAGCTATGTTCCCTCCTCGCGTAAACCTGAAGTGGTATATGGCGACACGCTGGAGGGCGATCTGACGCGTCGGGATTTTACGGTGAACTCGATGGCGGTGCGCCTACCGGAGATGGAGCTTGTGGATCCGACGGGCGGCTTGGATGATCTGATCGATGGCGTGCTGGATTGTCCTGCGTCGGCTGAGCAGTCCTTTGATGATGACCCGCTTCGCATCATGCGGGCGTGCCGGTTTGCCTCACAACTGAACTTTTATGTGTCCGAGGACGTCATGCGGGCGATGAGACAGATGGCTGGTCGGCTCGAGATCGTCTCGGTTGAGCGCATTCAGGCTGAGCTAGAGCGACTGATTATCGGACGCCACCCACGGACGGGACTCGAGCTCATGGTCGAAACGGGCGTGGCCGACGTCGTTCTTCCTGAATTGGCTGGACTGCAGGAAACCGTTGACGAGCACGGGCGCCACAAGGACGTCTACGAACACACGCTCACGGTACTGGACAGGGCGATAGCGCTGGAGACGGACGCGGATGGGCCGGTGCCACGACCAGATTTCGTGTTGCGGTTTGCGGCGGTTATGCATGACATTGGCAAGCCGGCTACGCGCCGGTTCGAAAAGGACGGGACTGTTTCGTTCCATGCCCATGACCTCGTGGGTGCGCGGATGACGCGTAAGCGAATGCGCCACCTGCGGTTTGATAAGGCGACGACGAAGGACGTCTCGCGGCTGGTGGAGCTACATTTGCGGTTCCACGGCTATGGTGAGCAAAAGTGGACGGATTCGGCTGTTCGGCGATATGTGACGGATGCGGGGCCCTTGCTTGAGCGCCTGAACCGGCTGACGCGCGCAGATGTGACCACGCAGAATCGTCGGAAGGCGCGGTGGTTGGCCGCTGGGATGGACGATTTGGAGCGTCGAATCGCTGAGCTCAAGGAGCAGGAAGAGATCGATGCGATCCGCCCCGATCTTGACGGCACGCAGATTATGGAGATTCTCGGCTTGAAGCCTGGCCGTGAGGTGGGGCAGGCGCGCGCCTACATGCTGGAGCTCCGGATGGAGGAAGGCCCGCTCGGCGAGGAAGAGGCTACGAAGCGTCTTCTGGCCTGGTGGGACGAGCAGCGTGGGGACGGCGAGCAGAGATGAGCGAGTCAGGCGAGAAGCTCGGGCTGATCGATCAGCTCAAGCGGATCATCCAGTATCCAAAATACCGAAAGTTACTGGTTATCCGGCTGGTCTCTCAGGCTGGCGACGGCGTGTTCCAAGTCGGCCTTGCCACCCTCTTTTTCTTTAATCCGCAAAACGCGACCACGGCCGGCGGGGTCGCGGCAGCGTTCGCCGTGCTGCTGTTGCCATTCACGATCGTCGGTCCGTTTGCTGGGCCGTTGCTCGATCGGTGGAGTCGACGAAACGTACTCCACTACGCGAACCTCGTGCGCGTGGTTTTGGCACTGATCTTGGCTGTGCTCATTTACTATGTGCCGACACACTGGGTGATCTATGTGCTCGCCCTTGTGACGCTTGGCGTGAACCGGTTCTTGCTCTCAGGGCTCTCGGCAGGTCAACCGCATACGTTACCCAATCACCTGTTGGTTATGGCGAACTCGATTACACCGACACTTGGATCTGTCTCGGCTGCCGCGGGTGCCGTATTTGGTTTGGTGCTCAACTGGGTGTCGTTTGAGGCGCTTCGAAACGCAATTGCGCTGGTCATGGCCGCGATCATTTTCGCGGTGGCTGCCGTGCTGGCGTTGCGGCTCGGTCGTGCGGACCTTGGCCCGGACGAAAAGCCCACGACTACCTTGGGCGAAGACTTCCGGGGCGTTTTACGCAGGATGTGGGACGGCGTCGTTTATTTAACCCGACGCGGAACGCCCATGTATGGCCTGGGAATCATGGCAATCCATCGCTTCCTTTACGGGGTTAATTTCATTGCACTTCTATTAATCTCGCGAAATCTGCTCTCGGACCCCATGGACGCTGATGCCGGGCTCGCTACATTTGCTCTGGTTGCAGGCATATCGATGGTTGGAAATGGACTGGCCATCGTGCTGACGCCCACGATGTACAAGCGGATCTCGCCCTCGCAGTGGATTATGATCTGCCTTGGAATTTCGGTGATCTCGCAGGGGCTGATGATCGTCACATACAAGCCGCCGTTGTTGTTTGTCTCTGCCGTGCTCTTGGGACTTGGCGTGCAAGGCGCGAAGATCGCAGTCGACACCATCGTGCAAGCCGACACCGCCGATGCCTACCGCGGGCGCGCATTCTCTTTGTACGACATGATGTACAACGCCGCGTTCGTGGGCGCCGCAGTGCTGGCCGCGCTCGCCCTACCGGACACGGGCTGGTCGCCGAGCGTGTTCACCGGACTCACCGTGACGTATCTCGTAGCTACCGCTTGGTACTGGATGAAGGTCAAGGGTGTGGGCTTCAAGCCGAGAACGGTAATTGGTCGCGCATAATCCCGGCAATCTCCTCAAATTGCTGGCTGTTAGACAGTTTGAGGATTTTGTGATTGAGCGTCTATTACGGACTCATTTAGGTTGCTAGATCGACGTGTTGGCCCGGCCGGGCACGTGGCGAGCAAGTTCTGCCCAATATCGCTGGGAGATTCGGCTTTCCCAGCACACAAAAAGATAACGCCAAAACGTTAACTCAAATGATGGATTCGGAGATAAACCGCTGTGTGTGAAGCAGTGCGCTCCTTGATTTGTTAAACAAACATGCCCAGTTATCAACAGGTAGAATCGGGCCGACCACGTCCACACTGCAGGCCAGATCTTCGCAACCGGCGAGACGGTGAGGGAATTTGCCCTGGGTGCGCACCGCGAGCATGCTCGTTACTTTCTTCGATATTGGGCTTATCGCGTGAATGGGCGCGCCGTATGACATGTGCGTGGTTGGTGTTCTAAGATC
>JBHWRK010000132.1:0-10085 GCA_043426715.1 Trueperella sp.
GGTGTTTCGAAGGTGTAGCGCGGATTGAGGTGGGCGTCGGACTGATCCTTGTTCGTCTGAATCCGCGGCAACATCGGGCTTAGACGCTCTTTGGGAGACGCGGGAAGATCGTAATTCGAATAATCGGCATCCGAACGAGCGGGCTCGGGCGCGCGGAAGTCGGAGTCAGAGGGGAAGTCATCGACGGAGTGTAGGGAGCGGTCCGCCGACGGAACGGGCTGTTCTGAATATGCAACCTCGTCGGTCTGAGGGGAGGAATCTTGCCACGCGTCTTGGCGCAGCGACTGTTCCTGCAACTGCTCTTGCCACTGTTGATCGGGATTCTGCCACGTCTGGACTGCTGGCGGTGCCGGCGTCGTTGATTGTTCGGACAGGGACGAATCAACGGAAATCACGAGGCGAACGTTGCGTCCCAGGATGTCAGAGAGACGATCTTCCATGATTGTTGAGACATGTTCGTTTAACCAGTCTTTAACGAAGTCTGACCCAACGCCGATCATGAAAATATCGTCGGCCGTGGCGAGCGGGTGTGCGAGGCGGACGAAGGCCGTCTGGGAGTCGGAGAGCTCTCCCTGTGCACGAAGTAATTCTGTTGCGGCCGTCCACGCATCACGCGCCGGTGAGCTATCCGCCATCGTTCTCCTTAGTTCCTCATTGATCCAATACCCACCCATAGTAGAGAAAAAAATGTGGAAAGTCAGGCGAGTTATCCACAAAGTTGTTCACATGTGTGGATATTACATCTTTGTAATTCGATTCCCGGATCCGCGCGGATTCAGAACAAAGATCCAACCACAGAAGAAACCACAGCTGTGGAGATCGCGAAAAAGTGGAATAGGTCAAACTTTTCCTCAGCTGTGGTTTGATCGAATGCTTGTTATATCTGTCACCGGAGAGGTCTCAATCGTTGACCTTTCGGCGAAAACTCCAGTAAAGTCAACGAGTCATGTGTGATAAGCACACGGCCTCGAAGTTCTCAGCTCGAGGCACTCTCAACGTCAAGATCTAGATTTAGGTGGTCTCAGAATGACTACGAAGCGCACTTTCCAGCCGAACAACCGTCGTCGTTCCAAGGTGCATGGCTTCCGCAAGCGCATGTCCACGCGTGGCGGCCGTGCAATTCTTGCTGCTCGTCGCCGTAAGGGACGCGCCAAGCTTTCTGCATAAATGCTTCCCGCAGCTCACCGAATGCGAGCGGCAGCGGACTTTCGCGCCGCCTCTCGCCACGGACTGCGGGCAGCAAACAGATACTTCGTCATCCACGTCGTGGAAGGCGAACCCGGAGCCGGCCTTTTGGTCGGCTTCACTGTCAGTAAGAAGGTGGGCAACGCCGTCGTGCGAAATCAGGTGAGGCGAAGGCTACGGCACATCATGCGCGACTACCTCGAGATTCCGGCGTCGAAGGTCGTTATCCGAGCGCGTCCCGGTAGCGCAACTGCCTCCTCGCAGGAGCTACGCGAGGCCCTCCACACAGAACTAACCCGGCTTGGAATGGTCCATGCGTAACCCGGTCGCCGCAGTACTCACTGGCGCGATTCGGTGGTACCAAAAGCACATTTCTGCCAACACCCCACGTCGGTGCAGGTATCAACCCACCTGTTCCGCGTACGCCCTGGAGTCGATTCAGGTTCACGGGGTAATTAAAGGTACACTCTTAGGTACATGGCGGCTTCTTCGTTGCAATCCTTGGTCAAAGGGTGGCGTGGACTGGGTGCCCGACAAGGGTAAATGGCCGACGAAGCCACTGGGATACAAAGAACTCATCGCGTACCGCGACAACGAAACAGATCATCAGGCCACACGTGGCCATGGCGATGATCACGACGCACCATAAGGAGCTTCAGTCGATGGATACCATCCTCTACCCCATCATGTGGGTCATTTCGTACATCATGTACGGAGTGCATGAACTTCTCACCATGATCGGAATGGAGAGCGGTTCGGGCCCAGCGTGGGTGCTGTCGATCGTGGGCCTCACGGTTTTTATCCGTATCCTGATCATTCCGCTGTTTAACAAGCAGACGCGCGCATCTCGCGCCGGTCAGGAACTTCAGCCCGAAATCAAGAAGATCCAGAAGAAGTACAAGGGCCGCACCGATCAGGTCTCGCAGCAGCGCCAGCAGGAAGAAATGATGGCGCTCTACCGCGATCACGGCACGTCGCCATTTGCGGCCTGTATGCCGATGCTGATCCAGATGCCGATCTTCTTCGCGCTGTTCCGCCTGCTGTATGCGGTGCTCCCGCTGTCCAACGGCACGTACGCGCGCGAATCCATCGGCGCGATTAACCAGGACGTTGCCACGGAGATCGCGCGATCCACCGTGTTCGGCGCCCCGATCTCCTCCTCGATCTCCACGCGAAACGAATTCAGCAATCCGACGGCCGTGCTCGTCGTCGCCGTCGTCCTCATCGCGCTGATGATGATCACGCTGTTCTTCTCGCAAAAGCAGATCATGACGAAGAACCTGCCGGACTCGGCTCGCGACCCGGACAACCCCGCCTACAAGATGCAAAAGTACATGCTCTACGGCATGCCGCTGATCTACGTGTTCTCGGGTGCCGTGTTCCAGGTGGGCGTGCTCGTGTATTGGCTGACCGGAAACATTTGGAACATCGGTCAGCAGACCTGGCTGATCACCAACAACCCGGCTCCCGGTTCGGAGGCCTACCGTGCGCGCGAGCTGCGCATGCGCGAGAAGCGCCGGAAGCAGGGCTTGCCCGAGGTTGAGGAATCCGACGACGACGAGACCCCGCACGTCCAGACTGGCCAGCGCGCACAGCCCCTGGGCAAGAAGCGCTCGAAGAAGGCACGCCAGACGGGTTCGATCCCCGAGAACGCAATTGTTCCCGAGGAAGAGGAACCTGCTGCGGAGGAAGAGGTTCGCGGACCAGACGGCCTGACCGACGCCGAGCGCGCGCAGAAGCGTTACGAGCGCCGAATGGCCGAGCGCCAGCGCTCGAAGAAGAACAAAAAGAAGAAGCGCCGCTAAGACTTAATAACACCAGCACACCAGCATTCAAAGGATTTGTTATGACTGAAGACAACGCCAGCAAGCTTGATCGCGAGGGTGACATTGCAGCTGACTACCTCGAGGAACTCCTCGACATCGCTGACCTCGACGGAGACATCGAGATTGGCGTGGAGGCCGACCGCGCCTCGGTAGCCATCGTTTCCGACGACGGCGGGGATCGTCGCCTCAAGCGCCTCATCGGCCGCAAGGGCGAGGCACTGGATTCGCTCCAGGAGCTCACGCGCCTCGTGGTTCAGCAGGAGACCGGCGAGCGTTCGCGCCTCATGCTCGACATCCTCGGATACCGCGAGAACCATCGCGAGCAGATCGCGGAGATTGCGCGCCGCGCTGTCGAGAAGGTCGAGGAGACCGGCGAGCCGTATTCGATGAAGCCCATGAATCCGTTCGAGCGCAAGGTGGTTCACGACGTCGTCGCTGACGCCGGCCTGTTCTCGGATTCCTCCGGCACGGGTCCTGGCCGTCACGTCGTCATCTATCTTGAAGATGAGTACGACGACTTCGAGGACGCCGACACCGATCTGGACGACGAAGAGTCGGACACCGAAGATGTGGATGCCGAGGAAACCGAGGATCTGGAGACTGGCGATTCCGCGGAGTCGGCAGACGAGTAAAACGTAAGGAGGGGCCGGCCGAGTGCCGGCCTTTTCTTTATGTATAGGGCTGCCTGGCCTTGTGTGGTGTGAGGCGGCGACGGCCGAAGGCTTGGACGTGGCTGGCCTTTGAAGGTCTGGATGTTCTGAAGGATCTGGAAGGGGTAATTGTGGGAAACTTTGCTCGCGTTGAGAATGCGCCCGAAGGCGGTGCCGAGCATTTCGGCGAGGAATCGTGGTCGAAGCTTCTCGGGTTCGCGCAGATGTTGACTGCTGAAGGCGAGCTTCGCGGTCTTGTGGGGCCACGCGAACTCGAACGGCTGTGGTCGCGGCACATTCTGAATTCGACGCCAGTGGCGGAGTTTCTGCCGGATCGCGGCCGTGTTGCCGACGTCGGCTCTGGAGCTGGCTTTCCAGGAATCGTTTTGGCCATCATTCGGCCAGATCTCACCTTCGATCTCATCGAGACGATGGAGCGGCGGACGGTTTGGCTCGAGGATGTGAAGGCGGAGCTCGGGCTGGAGAATGTGAACGTCATTCGCTCTCGTGCTGAGGACTTGCCGAAGGATTACGGCGTCGACGTGGTGACTGCTCGCGCGGTGGCTGCGCTCAAGAAGCTGATTCCGTGGACGCTCCCCCTCCTCAAGCCGGGTGGGTGCCTCGTAGCGCTCAAGGGTCAGCGCGCCGAGCAGGAGATTGAGGATGCCGACGCGCAGCTGATGAAGTTCAAGGCGCAATCGGCGCGGGTCTACGACGTCGATGTGTGGGGTACCGATGAAGGTACGCGGATTCTTGAGGTTGTCAAACTTGGCTAGCTGGCAAGCTACGGCAACTAGCCTCTTAGCCACGCTTTTCCTTATGAAGTTTTGTTTCGAGCAGCGCGAAAAGCTTTCATCCGTGCATCTGGGGGTAAATATAGGAAGTCGGACCACACTGGGTCTGCACCATCTTTCTCGTCCTGCCAACCAATAAACAAATGGGGGTGGGCTTGAGCGACGGTTTGTATATCGTCGAATACGACTCGAAGGTGGCGCTGTAGGAGATCGCGCGCTTGCCCACGATTTCCTGCTTTAATCTCCTCAAATATTTCAACGTGTTGAAGATAAAACTTCCTCGGGTGGCTCACCTCTTTCATACCCAGCATGCGAGCCCGGTCCAAGTGAGCTTTAGCGTTGGAGACGAAAGCCCAGCTTCTTCCATGCCCGGCTGAGGCCATCAGAAGGCGATGGAACTCTTCGTCGTATTTGAAGAAGATATCGGGATCTTGTTCCGCAATACGCTCTTGATCGTGCAGGTTGTCTTCAATACGCTCAACATCGACTTCAGAAAGAGGTAGATCAAGGGTGTCGAGCGACGAGAGCTCGAGCGCTTCCCGCAAGAATTGTGAGTTTTTTACAAGGCGGACATCGACGGGCGTAACGAATGTGCCGACGCGCGGAAAGACTTCCACGAGTTGCTCTTCAGCCAAAATGAGAAGGGCCTCGCGAATGGGGGTTCTCGAGACCCCCAGAGTGGTTGCGAGTTCGTTTTCCGAAATTGACGTTCCTGGTGGTAATTCGAGCGAGACGATCCTCGACCGCAGTTCACTAATCACCTGAAATCGCGTGTTTCGCTTCATGATTTTCCCTTCTTACAATCCGAGTATATTGCCAAAGGTGTCCTTTTTCGCCGTCATCGTTGGCTGACTTTTGCGGACAGTATTGACATGATAATTGAAGTGTGATTCTATAATACTCATGTATACAAGGTTGTGTACAAGACAAAACCCGATCGCAGACAACAGGGACGTTAACGCGATGAGCCGACTACATCGGAACATCCGATCCCCACAACTCTGGAGGAGAAAAATGAAGCGACTGATGGCGATTGTTGCAGCCGGAACTCTTGCACTGAGCGTTACTGCTTGTGGCGAAGATTCCGGTTCCAACGGCGGCGACACCGGCGATGGTTCGGTTAAGACTTTCCGCATTGGATCAAACTGGGCGGCGACCCACCCGATGGCTGAAGCTATTGACGAAGTCTTTGTGCCGGAAATCGAAGAGAAGTCAGGTGGAACGCTGACGGCTGAGGTCTTTCACTCCGGCACGCTCGGCAACGAGGCCGATCTATGGGATGGAGTCCGCAATGGCACCATTGAAATGGTCCTCGTTGGTACCCCAATGAATCAAGAATATCCACAGATGCTCATTTCGGATTGGCCTTTCCTCTATGAGGATCTTGAGCATGCCAAGAACGTGTGGACAGGTGAAATTGGCGATGAGCAAAGTGCGGCCTTTACAGAAGCATTCCCAACCACAGAGGTTCTTGGCTGGGGTCCGAACTCTGCACGGACGTTCTCATCAAATAAGCAACTGACGTCAGTTGATGATTTTCAGGGACAGAAGTTCCGTATGCCCTCAAATCCAATTCACCTAGGTATTGCTGAGCACCTCGGCGCTTCGGCACAGGTAATCCCGCTGGGTGACCTATTCACGTCCTTGGAGACCGGCGTCGTTGATGGTCAGGATAACGGGATGGTAACCATTATTTCTGAAGGGTTTCACGAGGTTCAGGATTACGTATACGAGACAAACCACATCATCGCAACCCTCGAACTCATCATGAATGAGCCCTTCATGTCGAGTTTGACCGAGGAAGAGCAACAGATCGTCCGCGACGCGGCTAAGGAAGCGACTCTTGCGGCTTGGGATAACTACATCGCTTCGGTTGACGAGGACCGAGCATTTCTTGAAGAGAACGGTGTGACCGTTACGCAACTCACCCCTGAGGATCGCGAGATCATCATCGAAAAGATCCAGCCCCTCATCGACGAGCTCCACGCAGAGCACGACTGGTCAGAAGAACTGACTGAGCAGATCAAGAACGCAAATTAAGTACACCGTGGCGGCGGGAAGATCATCCTGCCGCCACAGTGTTCTTGAAAGGCATCACTCATGAAAACTTCACTCGACAGGTTTTTCAGAGGCATTGAGTACCTCATGGCGATATTCCTCGCGATCATGATTATCTTCATGTTCGTCAATATCGTTATGCGGTTCGTGGCTAACTCAGGATTTGTCGCATCTGAGGAAATCGCTCGACTAGCATTTATCTTCCTCGTGTATCTCGGCACCATTGGCGCCTACCGCGATAACCAACATCTTGGCGTCAATATGATTTTTAGCCGTCTCGGTCCTACCGCGGGACGTATCGTTTATGTCATCACTCAGCTCATCGTCATTTGGGTGATGTTTCTCCTCGCATGGGGCTCGATCCGACTAGCGGGTCAGACCTTTAACGATTCCTGGGTAGCCACGGGATTTCCCCGGTGGATCGTTTCCGGCGTTGGCGCCGTGACTGGTATTTCCATCATCATTTTGGCTCTGTCCAATATTTTTGATGCGCTCGTCAAAAAGATTCCCTTGGAGGATCTTATGGCTGGCGAGGAAGTGGACGATATCGATCCCGAGGATCTGATGAGCGACGAAGAACTCGAACAGACCGTGGCTGAACTATCGGGAGGCAAGCTCCGCTTCGACCGCACTGATGAAGATGATGACTACGGCAAGAAGTCGGCAGGTGAGGAAGAATAATGAAGATCCTAGGTGCACTAACCGGATATCTCGTCGCCGCGATCGCAGTCGGCGTACCCATCGCATTCGCATTGCTCTTCGCAGGCGGTGCAACCTCGTACCTCATAGGTGGCACTTCCACCGATCCGTCAATTATCGCTACTCAACTCCTGCGTGGAACCGACTCGGTATCCATGATGGCGCTTCCGTTTTTTATCTTGACGGGAGAGATCATGAATCGCGGGGGGCTTACCAAGCGCCTCATCGCCATGTTCAACGTCACTGTCGGTCGCGTTCGCGGAGGTCTCGGTTACGTGACGATTCTTGCTACGCTACTCTTTGGCGCACTGGTCGGATCGGCTGTGGCCTCCACTGCGGCTCTGGGCGCGATTCTTATTCCCATGATGGTATCCGCAGGTTACGACCGTGATAAGTCAGCCGGTCTCGTAGCTGGTACAAACCTCGTAGTTCCCATCATGCCTCCTTCAATCCCGATCATCGTGTACGGTGCGACGGCTGGTGTTTCTATCAGTCAGCTATTCATGGGAAGTATCATCCCAGCTTTCTACCTTACGGTCCTCATGTGCCTTACGTGGTTCTTTGTGTCCCGTAAGGACGCTGTAAAGACGGACGTCCCGTTCCCAGGAATGAAGAAATTCGCGGGAATGGTTGGTTCGGGAGTCTGGGCCATTCTTCTGCCGGTGATAATTCTGGTAGGCCTGCGCTCGGGCGTTTTTACCGCAACCGAAGCAGGTGTCGTGGCAGTTGTTTACGCTCTGTTTATCGCTATCTTCGTATACCGCGAAATGAAGATGCCTCAGATGATTGAAGCGTTCGTCGCGTCGGCGAAGATGTCCGCTGTCGTTATGTTCCTCGCAGCAACTGCTCAAGTCGCGGGCTACTACATGACAATCTCTGGTCTACCTCGTGTGGTTACTAACCTCATGGGACCCCTTGTGGACAACCCGACGATGCTTGTCCTCGTTCTTATGGTGTTCGTTTTCCTCCTCGGCCTGTTCCTTGACGTCATCCCAACCATTCTTATCCTGACCCCGCTCATGGTGCCTGTGCTCCAGGAAGCCGGAGTGGATCTCGTGTGGTTCGGAATCGTCTTTACCCTTGCCAATGTGCTGGGACTGATCACGCCACCCGTCGGTCCGTCACTGAACGTGGCTAGTGCGGTGGGCAAGGTAAAGATCGAAAAGGTATCGATAACCGTCTTGCCATACCTGCTATCGCAGATTGTGCTCGTGCTAATTTTCATCTTCGTGCCGCAGGTTATTACCGTGCCACTGGGCTGGTTGACCTAAGGCGTCGGTGGGACGTCAAGTTCTGGCTTCCCACCCCACCTTGGTCGTGGTCTACCACTTAGAAAGGTTTATACAATGAAAGCAGTAGTCGCCCATGGGGCGAACGATCTCCGGGTTGACGAGATTTCAATTCCGGAACCCGCGACAGGTGAAGTCCTCATCGCCATGGAATGGGGCGGAATATGTGGTTCCGACATCTCATACTGGAAGAATGGCGCATCCGGCACGGCGATCCTACGCGAGCCATTGATCCTTGGTCACGAAGTTGCTGGTCGCGTCGCTAAGCTCGGCGCTGATGTGACTGGCGTCGAGGAAGGCGTAGCCGTCACCATTCATCCCGCGACACTCGTGGGAAATCATACGATGCCAGAGTCCACGGCTGGTCGGACAAACCTGTGGCCAGAAGTTCGGTACTTTGGATCCGGCGCGTTTCTTCCACATGAACAGGGCGGATTCTCGGAGTTTCGCACGGCGCGAGTGGATCAGCTCCGGCTTCTCCCTGACAATCTCACGACGAAGGAAGGCGCTGTTGCCGAGCCACTCGGCGTTGCTCTCCACGCGGTTAATCGTGCTGGCGATGTTGCAGGGCGAACCGTGCTGGTCAATGGCGCTGGTCCGATTGGCGCATTGACAGTCGCGGCTCTGAAGTTCCGCGGTGCAGGACAAATCTTTGTGTCAGATTTGTCCGAGGGTGCACTCAGGGTTGCTAAAGAGCTGGGCGCGGACGAACTCGTCAACTTGTCGGCGGGCGAAGGACTCCCCCAAGACGTCGAGATTGCGTTTGAGGCGTCGGGCGCCTCCGCGGCTATCGGCAGCGTTCTTGCTGCTACGCAACGTGGCGGAACGGTGGTTCAGGTCGGGAATCTTCCTGGTAGTGAGATCACAGCGCTTCTCGGCAACATAGTGACCCGTGAAATCAACTACCTAGGCTCCTATCGTTTTGACGACGAGATCACCGACGCCGTGCACATGATGGCCGAAGGATTCGACATCTCCCCTGTGATGACACATGAGTTTTCTATCGACGACGCGCTCGAGGCTTTCGAGACAGCTGCCGACCGGTCGACAGGCTCCTCCAAGGTCATGCTGAAGCTCAGCTGACGCATGACCCCGTGGGCCTGTAGCAAATCTTGCGGGCCCCATGGCATCAAAGCTAAAGCAGAGTGGTGCCCCTTAGGGTGGTGTAGCCCGATGGTGGTCGTGTGCGTTGTTGCTGACACGAGCGCGGTCACCGTGGGATCTTTCGAGAAAGCCTTCTACTTCTCACTCGAAAGGACATCGCCACGATGGCCGCTCCTCATATTATCGACCCTGCAGGCCTGCTGAGTGAAGCCCTGGCCGACGCATCTCCAGATTTCATGCGAGATCTGCTCCAAACCGTGATCAATGCTCTGCTCTTAGCAGACGCCGATGCCGTGGTCGGGGCGGAGTGGGGTAAACCCAGCCTCGACCGGCTCACCTAGCGCAACGGCTACCGCCACCGCCCCTGAGACACCAGGGTGGGCACCATCGACGTTGCCGTTCCTAAGCTGCGGGCAGGCACCTATTTCCCTGACTGGCTCCTCGAGCGCAAAAAACGAGCCGAAACAGCATTAATCACCG
>JBHWRK010000133.1:0-5986 GCA_043426715.1 Trueperella sp.
TAGTGTCGTTTTGCCGGGTGTCCGCCGTGCATACCGCGCTCGCGCCACGGGATTGAGACCGGCAAAGACATAGCTCAGACAACTCTCGTAGCATCAAATATCGAGCAAGCTGGGGCTCTGACGAGCTCCCGCCTCACCTTGCGTGGCGATCCCATTCTTCGTAGCCGCGTCGGTGTGAGCCAGCCAGTTAGTCTGCAGGATCAGATTCCGACGGTTCAGCGCTGGGCTCTGACGCAGTGCCGGTGAGGACGAGTCCTGGCAGTGGCTCGATCTGGGGCGCATCTGCCCATTGATTGAGGTGGCAGACAAATGCGGCCACGTTCTTCTTGCCCTCCACATTCGCTGTCATCGCACTGAATGTGAGCTGGTCGATCACTGTTTTATAGGCGGCGGAAACATGGGTTCCCTCATCAGCTTCAAAGACGAGGGCCGGGCGAGTATCGGGGGCACCGGCTGCTAGTTGGGCATCGAGAAGATCTGAGAGTAGCTCGATACGAGCAAGCTCGTCGTCGCGTTCACCGAGAGCCATCCGTGCGGCGTCCTGTTCGAGCCACTGACGAGACATTTCAATGTTCTCGACTGCCACACCAGTTTTCGCAACACTGGCAACCGTGGCGAGATCATAATCACCACACTGGCCTGCCTCCGACGCGCTGAGCGAGAGGGCGGAGATCCCAATCGCAGTCGTCACCGGCCCCAAATCCGAAGAAAGAGCGCTCTCGGAGAGCTCAAGCATCGCCTCGTGCACATCAGCGGGACCGGGATCTGGAAGAGGCGGATTCGTGTAATCCTCGGGTGCTCCGTCCGGCCAGGGAATCCACACGCCACCTAGCGCATTCGTCCATTCCTCGCCGAAAACTGCCAACTCGCCGCCATCGTCTGCAATCGCCTGAGTGCGCACTGCGAGATTCTGGCGTTCGATTTCCTGAGGCGTTGCGGGCGCGGGGGAGACGTCCTTTTCGAGCCGTGTGCCCATCACCACCATGACGAGGGCAAAGATCGCGATACCAAGTAGCAGGGCCCCGATAAATATGAGCGTGGAGCCGGACCTTCGTTGTGGCATGACTTTATCCTGCCACAATGCGCGGGTAACATTGGCACCATGTCTATGGAAAACGAGATTGCACAGCTGTTGCGCCCAGTAGTCGAGGAACAGGGCCTCTATCTTGAGCAGGTCAAACTCAACCGCGCCGGAAAGCATTCAGCGCTGGTTGTAACGATCGATCTACCGGAAGGACCCGGAGGGGTGGATTCCGATGCACTTACCGCCGTCACCCGCGCAGTCTCGGAGATCCTCGATGAGGCCGATCCGATCAAGGGCACCTATACGCTCGAGGTGACCACGCCGGGAGCGGAGCGACACCTGACCGAGCTACGTCATTTCTCGCGCGCTGAAGGTCGCTTAGTCGTGATCAACCTGACTGATGGCACCCAGCTCGAGGGCCGAGTTAGTGGCCTGAGCGGTGAGAACGTCGTCGTGGAAATCGATGGAGAGCAACGGGAGATTTCCCCGGATTCAATATCCACCGCACAAGTGAAGCTCGAGTTTTAGGAGGCATCGTGGAACTGTCTATGAATGAGCTCCGGATCGTTGAATCCGAGCTCGGTATTGATCTAAACATTCTTCTCGAGGCCATCGAGGCTGCGCTCCTTCACGCGTACAACCGTGCGCCCGGCGCAATCAAGGGAGCCCGCATCGAGCTTGACCGGCAGACCGGGGTCGTCACGGTCTGGGCTCCGGAGCTCGACGACGACGGTACCGTCATCGGCGAGTTCGATGACACCCCCAACGACTTCGGCCGTATCGCGACCTCGACCGCGCGTTCGATCATCGCCCAGCGGCTTCGCGATGCCGAATCAGCCCGCATCCTCGGAGATTTCCAGGGCAAGCAGGGCGAAATCGTGGCAGGCACCGTCGAAGGCACAGCGGGCTCCAGTCCCGAAAATCGCGACCTTTTCGTCGAGCTTGGAGAAAACCGTGGGCTACTGCGCTCCGAGGAGCAGGTTGCCACCGAGCGCTTCGCTCGCGGGGATCTTATTCGCGCGCTCGTTTTGGATATTTCGGTGACACCACGTGGCGCGTCTATCCGTCTTTCCCGCTCGCACCCGGATTTTGTCCGCCAGCTGTTTGCCGCCGAGGTTCCGGAAATCGACCAGGGCGTGGTAGAAATCGTGGCGCTAGCTCGCGAAGCCGGGCATCGCTCAAAGATCGCCGTGTGGTCGAACGATCCGTCAGTCGCAGCCAAGGGCTCGTGCATCGGTCCCAATGGCCAGCGCGTTCGCACAGTCACTCAGGAGCTTCAGGGCGAGAAGATCGACATCGTTGATTACGACGATGACATCTCAACGTTCATTGCGGCCGCACTGTCGCCCGCGAAGGTTATCCGGGTGGACATTCTCAATCCGGATATGCGTCAGGCCCGCGCCATCGTCCCGGACGATCAGGCATCGCTTGCAATTGGTAAAGAGGCGCAAAACGTGCGGCTTGCCGCCAAGCTTACGGGCTGGTCGATTGACATCCGCAAGGTGTCCGAAGACACCCGCGCTGGTGTGCCAGCCGAGCGCTTGGAGGATTAGACGGCCCACCGTCGTCGTTAACTTAATGAAGTCGATCTGGTGACCGACGGCTCCCAATAGTTGAGGAATCTCACGTGCCGCTCTCGTTAGGCTGCCGTTTCGTCAGCTAAACTAGAACACGTATGCCTACGTCGTCACCGCGCGCGATTAACCAGCGCACATGTCTCGGTTGCCGAACCGTAGCGCATGCGAACGAACTTCTCCGCTTTGCACTTGAGGATTCAACAGTTATTGCTGATCCCAAGAAGAAGCGAGGGGGACGAGGCGCGTGGGTTCATCCCACGGCCGATTGTCTCAAGTCAGCACTGGACGCGAAGGCGTTCAACCGGGCCTTTCGAGGACCGGTGAACACGCGTGAGGTGCAGGCTTGGCTCGATATGACCATGGAGCGTCAAGCTCCCAGAGATGAAAGCGGGTAGAGAGCCCATGGGCACCCGATGAGTACCCAGCGATGAGCTGTCTGCAAGAGGTCTGACGCCGAAGAGCGCGGACCCACAATGAAGGAGAAAAGTGGCAAGAGTCCGCGTACATGAACTCGCCAAGGAAATCGGCGTAACGTCCAGAGAACTTCTGAACGTGCTGAAAGAAAATGGCGAATTCGTCAAATCAGCGTCCTCGAGTATCGAGGCCCCCGTCGTGCGACGAGCACGCGAATATTACGAAAAGCATCCCGAACTAATCGGCGAGAAGCCGGCGAAAAAGACCGCCGAGAAGGCGGCGCCCAAGAAGGTTTCGGCGAAGCCTGCCGGTCAGACAACGGCCGCAAAATCCAGCGCGAAGAAGCCTGAGGCGCCGGCAAAGCCCGCCCAGGATGCAACGCCCACACCGTTTGAGGTTGTGGCACAGGTAGCGCCTGAACAGGTCGAACCTGTCCAGAAGGACGAGCCTGTAAAGCAGGCTGAGCCTGTCCAGAAGGACGAGCCGACGCCCGAAGCGCCAATGACACTCAAGGCGCCCAAGACGCCCAAGGCTGGTAGTAAGCCAGTTGCTAAGAAGCCTGCGACCCCGATGAAGCCAGCTGAACCGAAGCAGCCCTCGCGTCCGATTGCGACGCCTGGTGACGCAGCGGCGTCAGCCCGCGCAGCACGTGAGTCGGCTCCGCCGCGTCCGCAGCGCCGTCGTGGACCACGCCCGGGTAACAGCCCGTTCGCGTCAAAGCAAGGAATGGGTCGTCCGAGACCCGGAAACAGCCCGTTCGCACCGAAGCAGGGCATGCGCCAGGATCAAGGCGGAACAGGCCGTCAGCAGCGTGAAAGTGCGCCGCACTCGCAGTCTCGTGGACCTCGTCCATCGCCGAACATGATGCCTGAGCAGATTCAGCGACCCGACGCTCAGCGTAGTGGTCGTGGTGGCCGTGGCCGTCCGGGTGGCGGTCCAGGTCAACGACCAGGCGGCGGCTTCGTCCGCTCCGGTGGCAAGGCCCGTGGTGGCTCCACAGCTGGTGCATTCGGCCGACGAGGAGGCGGCGGCGGTAGGCGCAAGTCGAGGCGCGCTAAGAGGCAAGATTTCGAAGAGCAGCAGTCACCAATGACCGCGGGTGTCCAGGTACCCCGTGGCAACGGTCAGGTTGTTCGCGTCCGCGCGGGCTCCTCGCTTGCTGATTTCGCCGAGACAATTAATGCCGATACCGCAGCACTCGTGACCGTCCTGTTCCGCATGGGCGAGATGGCCACGGGCAACCAGTCGCTGGACGTGGATACGTTCCAGTTGCTCGGTGCCGAGCTTGGCTACGAGATCAAGATCATGAGCCCGGAGGACGAGGATCGCGAAATTCTCGAAGCCTTTGACATCGACCTTGATGCAGAACGTGAAGACGAGGATCCTGAGGATCTCGGCGACCGTCCGCCGGTCGTGACGGTCATGGGTCACGTTGATCACGGTAAGACGGCACTTCTGGATGCGATCCGCAATGCTGACATCGCGAAGGACGAGGCTGGCGGAATTACCCAGAACATCGGTGCCTACCAGACGCGCGTTAATGTGGACGGCCAACGCCGTGCCATTACGTTCATCGATACCCCTGGTCACGAGGCGTTTACGCAGATGCGTGCCCGTGGTGCAGATGTTACGGACGTGGCGATCCTTGTGGTTGCTGCGAACGACGGCGTCATGCCCCAGACAGTCGAGGCGATCAACCACGCGCAGGCGGCAGATGTGCCGATCGTCGTGGCTGTGAACAAGATCGACGTGGCCGGCGCGGATCCGCAAAGGGTCCGCACGCAGCTCACCGAGTACGAACTCGTGGCTGAAGAGTACGGCGGCGATGTGGCATTCGTGGATGTGTCTGCGAAGCAGCGCACGAACATCGAGGAGCTTCTCGAAACCGTGCTCGCGACGTCGGACATCCTCGTTGAGCCGATGGCCAATGCTGACAAGCCTGCCCGCGGCGTTGCCATTGAGGCGAAGCTCGACCAAGGTCGAGGCTCGGTCATTACCGCCCTCATCCAGGACGGAACGTTGCGCGTTGGCGACTCGATTGTGGTCGGAACGGCGCACGGCCGAGTCCGCGCCATGATCGATGAACATGGTAACCAGGTCGATGAAGCTGGACCGTCGCGTCCGGTTCAGGTACTTGGTCTGACGTCGGTACCGGGAGCTGGCGATCAGCTCATCGTTGCCGACGACGACCGCACGGCACGTCAGATTGCTGAACGCCGCGAAACCGCGAAGCGCGCCGCAACATTGGCTAAGCGCCGCAAGCGCATCTCGCTCGAGGACCTCACGTCCGCGATCGAGCAGGGCAAGGTTGAAAACCTCAATCTCATCATCAAGGGCGACTCGTCCGGTTCCGTTGAGGCACTGGAAAGCTCGTTGCTTGATATCGAAATTGGTCAGGGAGAAGTCGAACTCAACGTCATCCACCGTGGTGTGGGTGCCGTAACGCAGTCCGACGTGGATCTTGCGACCGTCGATAATGCCGTGATCATCGGATTCAACGTCCGCCCGGCTGAGCGTGTCCAGGAGCTAGCTGACGAAGAGGGCGTGGAGATGAAGTTCTACAACGTTATCTACGACGCCATCGACGATGTGGAAGCAGCTCTCAAGGGCCGCCTCAAGCCAATCTACGAGGAAGTCGAAGTTGGCAAGGCGGAGATCCGCCAGGTCTTCCGCTCCGGCAAGTTCGGCAACATCGCAGGCTCGATTGTCCGCAAGGGCACGATCAACCGTGGCCACAAAGCCCGCCTCGTTCGCGACGGCGTGGTTGTGGCGCCGGACCTCGAAATCGTCTCGCTTCGACGCGAGAAGGACGACGTGTCTGTTGTCCGTGAAGGCTTCGAGTGCGGTATCACGTTCGGATACAACGACATCGAAGAGGGCGACATCATCGAGACCTGGGAGATGCGCGAAAAGGCTCGAGACTAACCCAATCTGGAGGGCAGATCCCTGATCGGCCACTCCCAGACAGTCA